>JACKAQ010000003.1:300000-588171 GCA_020634975.1 Calditrichia bacterium
GAAAAACTGGATAGCGAGAGCAAACCGCAACAATCACAATTGTGGTCCGGCTTTGCGCGCGTCGCCGTCGCGTTGGGTGATTTCGCGATTGTCCAGATATTCCAGCAACGGAATCGCGTGTTTGCGGGTGGAGCCGATCAAATCCTTAAATTCAGCAACTGAAATCTGATTATTTGATTGAAAATAGCCGCGCAGCAAATCCAGCAATTTCGAAAACGCATCGCTGTGAAACAGCAATGTTGCGTCCACCTGCACTAATTTCCCTTCTTCCCGGAGCATCCGGGTGATCTCTTTAAAATCTTTCACAGATACGCCAAACTCAACTATTGCATCCTTTACGGTTGGCGGCGCAAATCCGGCATCGCGGTAACGCTGTTCCAGCGATTGATACACCACAGAATCCTTCGATGACAATTGCGGTGTAAAATCGAACAGCCGGTAGCTACCCGAATCGTTCGCCAGCGATTTCTGATTCACACCAATTTGCAACGATTTGCGAATCGCTTCCGCCGGAAAATACCGCGAAAGTGCGCTGATAATTTCCGCATCTTTCATCCCGGTTCTGCCGGGATGTTTTTGGTGATATTTTGCGAGCAGCCCAGACACCCGTTCAGTGACGGCAACAATCTGTTCCGCCGAAAAATATGCAGGTTTTCCAGCAATCGATTCCGCGAATATTTGCTGATTTTTCTGCAACGCTTTCAGATTCGATTGCAAATCCGCCAGCGGTAAATTGACCGAAATTTTGATCTCCCACAGCGATTGCGGCTTTGCGGAAATCCGGTCGAATGTCGCCAGAATGCGTAGTTTATCGTCATCGCCGGTGAACCGGATCATCGTTTCGCGAAACAGGTCTGCAAATTTTTTGCGATAGCGAAACGGGTTAATTTGCAGCACCTCTCCCCCGCCGATCGTGCGCTGCGGCGAGTATTGCCGGATGATAAATCGATCCTGAGCCATCGCGTGCAGCGGCGATTCCAGCCGGAGTTGTGCGAATGTTTGCGAACCGGGATTCAGCTTTGGCGCATCCGGCAGCAGCACCCGCGCCATCACTTCCGCTGTGTGAATATGCAACCGGATTCGCTGATTATTTTTTAACGGCGCCGGTGCATCCGCCAGCATTTTCAGCGATACGTTCATTAGCGTAACCGGCTGAAAAACATCAACTTGTGCAAGCACCATCCCTCGCTCGATTTCGTGCGGTTCCACATTCGCCAGATTCACCGCTGCGCGATCGCCGGTGCGCACAAACGACACATCCGCATCGTGGCTTTGCATGCCGCGCACCCGGGTTTTCTGTCCGGTTGGCTGAATTTCCAGCTCGTCGCCCGGCTTTAGCTGCCCGCCAATTACGGTTCCGGTGATCACCGAACCAAAGCCTTTCACGGAAAATACGCGATCCACCGGCTGCCGGAAAATTTCCGAATCCGCCCGTGCGGGAATGGTGGCGAGTGTTTCGAGAATTTTTGCGCGAAGCTCGTCGATGCCCACATTTTTGGCGACGGATGTTTGTAAAATCGGGCTATCTGCAAACGCCGTTCCGGAGAGCAATTGACGAATGTCGTCTTCCACCAGCATCAGCCAGTCGTCATCGGCGAGATCGGTTTTGGTGATCACAAAAATACCGTGGCGAATGTGCAACAAATTGATGATATCAAAATGCTCACGGGTTTGCGGCATCACCCCGTCATCGGCGGCGATCACGAATAAAACGAGGTCGATGCTGCTGACGCCTGCCACCATATTTTTGATGAAGCGCTCGTGCCCAGGAACATCGATAAATGTAATATTTTCAGTGAGATGCGCAAATCCCAAATCGATAGTGATGCCGCGTTTTTTCTCCTCCGGCAGCCGATCGGTATCAACGCCGGAAAGCGCTTTCACCAGCGCAGTTTTGCCGTGATCGATGTGCCCGGCAGTGCCGATCACAAATTGGCGGGTGCTGTCAACATTCGGTTTTTCGCTCATCAGGGAATCAGCCAGGTTGCGTGAAGGTGTTCATTTTTCCATTCAAATTTGGCGCGGCGGTTCCCTTTTGCCGCGAGATACAGCCAGTCCATTTCGCGAATTTGGCAGGATATCGCGCAAAAATTGGCGCGTCCGAGGTCGTTGGATTCGCTTTCGGTGGGGCGGCGCAGTTGCAAATATTCCGGCAATCCGGATTCCGGCGAATCGGAAAGGGTGCCGGGCGCCATCGGAATGCAGTAGCAGCGGCGGCTCATCAACTGGCTGGCGGCCCACCGTTCATCGGCAATGCTGTCGTCGGAATGGATTTTTGCATCGCTGATAATCCGCAACTGCACCTTTCGCTCCGGGTGATAAAACAGCCAGCTAACCACTGGATTATTCTGAATTTGCGCTACTTTTTCGGTTCGAAAATCAGTGTGAAAAATCAGCGTTCGCGATGCCGGATCAAATTTTCGAAAAATGACGGTTCGCAACTGTGGCGCGTTATTTTCAACCGTGCCGATCACCGGCGTGTGCAGCGGATCGTGCCGGTCGGAAACGCCGGTCTCGAGCATCCCGAAACATTTTTGGAGAATTTCGTCGAAGGAATCCCAGCTTTCGTGTTGATACTCGCCCATGCTGCCCCGTTTTGAAAAATTGTGATTTTTACGTAAACTGATGCGCAATTTTACAGAGAGATGAACCCAAAAAACAACCGAAAACGATGAAAAAATCTGATAATCGACGGGTTGCGCGAGCGTGGTTGGTGCATTTTTATACGGCGCTCGGCGTGCCGGTGGCGCTGCTGGCAACTGTTTCCATCGTCAACGAAGATGCGTTTTCCGCCGCGCTGTGGATCGCGCTGGCGATGGTCATCGACGGCACGGACGGCACTTTTGCCCGAAAATGGGAAGTGAAAAAATACACGCCAAATTTCGACGGACGCAAGCTGGACGATATCACTGATTTTTTGACCTACACGTTTGTGCCGGTGTTTTTTATGCATCAATTTGAATTGCCGGGCGGATACTGGCGATTTGCGCTGTTTGCGATACTGGTTGCCTCGGCATACGGTTTCTGCAACGTTGCCGCGAAAACCAGCGATGGCTTTTTCACGGGATTCCCATCGTATTGGAACGCGGTAGCTATTTATTTGTTTTGGCTGGATTTAGCGGATTGGCAAAGCGGGTTGATTTTACTGGTTTTAGCTGCGCTGACCTTCGCTCCAATCAAGTTTATGTCGTTCAATGAAACGCGGCAATTTCGGGTGATCGACCGGGCATTTTTCGCGCTGTGGGTGGTTATTTTTGTGCTGCTGTTTCGCGAATTTGACGATCCGCGACCGTCGCTGCTGTACGGATCGCTGTTTTATCCGGCGTTTTATTTTCTGGCGTCATTTTATTTGCACTGGCGAACGGGGGGAAAATCGGCTTGACTTTCCCTGCAAAAATCACTAAAGTATGACAAATCGGAATACCAAAAGGAAGTGTATGTCAACGAAAAAAATTGCCATTTCATTGGAAGACAGTCTGCTGCAACAGGTAGATGAACTGGTTGAAAAACGCATTTTTCCCAATCGCAGCAAAGCTATTCAGGAGGCAATCCTCGACAAATTGACCCGGATAAACAAAAGCCGCCTCGCTGTTGAATGCGCAAAACTCGATCCGGATTTTGAAAAAGCGATTGCTGAAGAAGGGATGTCGACGGAGATGGATGAATGGCCAGAATACTGAGGGGCGATATTTATTGGGCGGATCTGAATCCCGTACGCGGCAGAGAGCAGGCTGGCAAACGACCGGTGCTGATCATCAGCCACAACATTTTCAATGCACGATCGGGAACGGTCATCGCAATGGCGATTACCAGTCAACAGCCAACCGCCGGATTTCCATTGACTTTCGAACTGCAAAACCAAGATCTACCAAAAAAGTCATGGGTGAAAATCAGTCAAATCCGCACGCTGTCGGTTGAGCGATTGGATAACAGAATTACCCAGCTTCCGCCTGAAGTTGTTGATAATATTGTAGATGGGTTGAATGAAATAATTGGTAATTGATGTTTTTTAAAGGGGTGCGTTGTGCCGCTTTGGGGCACGTCGACGCCGTGCCCCTACATTTTCCTTTTCCCTTTTTCCTCTATCCTTGCAACGCCGGTTCCTGCTGTGTGAGGCAATGCAGCGTGCCCAATCCCAACACCAAATCCACTGCGTGAATGCCAACTACTTTTCGGTCGGTGAACAATTCTGACAGAATTCCCAACGCAATCCGGTCGTTCGGATCGTTAAACGTCGGCACAATTACCGCTTGATTAGCGATGTAAAAATTGGCGTAACTCGCCGGCAAACGATAGCCGTCGAACATCAGCGGTTCGGGCATCGGTAGCCGGATGATGCTGATTTTCGAGCCATCTTCTAACCGATAACCTTCCAGTCGCTCGCGGTTTTCTTCCAATATTGCATGATTAGGATCGCTGCCATTTGTTTCTTCGCTGAGCACAACCGTGTTGCGATTCACAAATCGGCAAAAATCATCGACGTGCCCGTGCGTATCGTCCCCGGTGATGCCTTTGTTCAGCCAGAGCACATTCGACACACCCAGCGTGTCGCACAGCACCGCTTCGATGTCCGCACGACTGAGCGACGGATTGCGCACCTGCGTTTTCGGATCGAGCAAACATTCTTCGGTGGTGAGCAGCGTTCCGGCGCCGTTCACGTCGATGGCGCCGCCTTCCAGCACCACGTCCACCCCATTTTTGCGGATCGGGATCAGTTGCCGTCCGGTGCGATCGGCAATTTTTTGGGGAATCTGGCAATCCAGCTCCCAATCGTGATATTTTGCCCACGCGTTGAAACGGAATCCGGCGATGGCAATTTCCGGCTGCGGCGATTCGCGTTTGATGAAAATGGGTCCGGTGTCGCGGGTCCACCCGCGATTGGTCGGAAATCGAAAAAATTCGACCTGAGAAAGATCGACGCCGATTCGCGTTAACACGCGTTTGGCTCTATTTTCGAGCGCCTCGTTTTGAATCAAAATATGCAGTTTTTCGCCCGGCGCGATTTTGCGAACCATCTCGCCGTACACCCAGTGGATCGGTGCAATTTTGCCGGGCCAATCTGTGCGATTGTGCGGCCAGCCCAGCCAGGTGGCTTCGTGTTTTTCCCATTCCGCCGGAAAACGAAATCCGGTAAGCTCGGTATTTACAATATTTTCGTTGTTCATTTTCATTATCCAATGTTGCTGTCGTCGATGAATCGTTTGGTAATGTCGCCATATTTGTCAATCCGCCGGTCGCGCAGGAAGGGCCATCCGCGCCGCACTTCCTCAATTCGCGCCGGATTAATTTCCGCGATCAACGTTTCCTCTTTATCGATCGACGCTTCCGCGATGACCACGCCAAACGGGTCGGCTAAAAACGTGGTTCCCCAAAACTGGATGCCCGCTTCGCCGGGAACGGTTTTTTCGTGCCCGATGCGGTTGATTGCCGCAACATACACGCCGTTGGCAATCGCGTGACCGCGCTGAATGGTTCGCCAGGCATCGCGCTGTTCTGCGCCAAGTTGTTGTTTTTCATGGGGATGCCAGCCGATGGCCGTCGGATAAAAGAGGATATCCGCGCCGCGCATCGCGGTCAGTCGCGCGCCTTCCGGGAACCACTGATCCCAACAAATCAGTGTGCCGATTTTCGCCTGCGACGTTTCGAACACTTTGAAACCGAGATCGCCGGGCGTGAAATAAAATTTTTCGTAATACGCCGGATCGTCCGGAATGTGCATTTTGCGATAGATGCCGTCGATCTCGCCAGCCGGATTCAAAATCGCCACGGTATTATGATACAATCCCGCCGCGCGCGCCTCAAACAGCGATGCAACGATGGTCACGTTATGTGATTTCGCCACTTTTGCGAGCGCATCGGTGGACGGTCCGGGAATGTTTTCTGCCAGATTGAACAAATCGACATCTTCGCACTGGCAAAAATATTGCGATCGAAACAGCTCCGGCAGACAGATGATCTGTGCGCCATCTTTCGCTGCCTGTTCGCTGAGATGAATCGCTTTTTGCAGGTTTTCGTCGGGATTTTCCGATGCGGACATTTGCACCAGCCCGACCACATATTTATCACGAGGTTTCATTTTTCCGCCTTTCGTTCAACAAAAATTTCCAAAATAGAACCGTAATAAACTAACGAATCGCGAGAAAATGAAAGTGAAAAGTAAATTTGTGGTTGTCGTTTTTTGCCGCTAAGGCGCGAAGGGCGCAAAGTTGTTAAGGAGAATATGCAGTTAATTCTGAAATCCTGTCTAAAATTAAATAAAAATTGAAATTCAATTAAAGAATCCGCAGATTTTACATTGTGAACTTTGCGCCCATGCGGCAAATATGTTGAAAAAACACCCGGAGCAACCCACATGAAATGGATTCAAAAATCGATCAAGTTAACAGCGAAAAAGCGCGGTTTCCATATTATCACACATGAAATTGAGCGACAAATTCCAGAATTGCGTGATTTGCGAATAGGTGTTGTGCATATTTTTATTCAACATACGTCGGCTTCGCTGAGCATCAACGAGAATGCGTCGTCCGATGTGCGGCTGGATATGGAATCGCATTTCAACGAGATGGTTCCGGAAAATGCACAGTACTATCGCCACACTTTTGAGGGTCCGGACGACATGCCCGCGCATATCAAAGCATCGCTGCTCGGCAGCAGCGTTACGGTTCCGGTGAGCAACGGGCAGTTGAATTTGGGCACCTGGCAGGGCATTTATCTCTGCGAACATCGCGATCACGGTGGATCGCGGCGGCTGGTGGTGACTGCCTGGGGAGAATCGGGTGAGCAGGTTGGGTGAAAAAAGCGGTTAGCGGTTAGCCATTAGCGGTTGGCGGTTTGCCATTAGCGAAACAAAAAAAATCAATTTTAGATTACATTACATCGATCTAATTTTTTCCTCTGTGCTGCTCCGTGCAAAAATGGCAAAAAACATCATTTTACAACATATTTGCGAATCAGATACGCCGGTGTGCAACTCCACGAATGGCAATAGCTATTGACGTGATGGCTGCCATACGGCGATTTCCAGTGATCTTCCGGGTCGAAAATTTCCCAAAATGTGCTCGCGCCCAGCTCCACCATTTTTCCCCAATACGATTGAATCAGCGAAATAGCTTCTGTTTGCAACCCGCATTTGAACATCGCTTCGGCGGTGTAATGGTAGATAAACGGCGTCGCCGGTTTGACGGCGTCCGGTGATTTGATGGTCTCCCGGAGCAATTTTGCACCGGTTGGTGCGTCTACCACCTCTGCCAAAATCATCCAAATTTGCGATGCCCACGATAGCTGCCGCGAATCGCCGCTCAGGAAAAAATACGGTGCATCTTCTGATCGCAATTGCATCGCCGCCGCCGTCATTTTTTCGATGATTTCCGGCAATTTCGCCACTTCATTTTCCCGGGAGATGACTGTGGCGAGCGCCATTATTTGTTTGAACGCATGGATGAACAACCCCTGCATCGCTGCCTGTTTGTCCAGTTCCGGCTGCCAGTCGATGAACACCCAATATTTCCCGTGATCGTGAAACAAGCCGTTTTCGTCGAGATATGCCAACGCGACATCGAGCTGTTTTTTGGCAACAGGCCACAGCCGTTCGGCGGTCTCCCAATCATTGCTATTTTCAGCATAATCAAGAAGATACGCGCCGTACATAATCGCAAAATCGCTGATAAATTCCGTGCTGATGTGCGGCTGCGGCTGTTCGTAAACGCATGCGGGAATGCGTCCGTCATCGTGAGCAAGCCCGGCAAAAAGATGTAAAACGCGTTTGTAAATATCGTAATTTTGGAAGGTCTGATACATCACCTGCGCCATCAACGGTGAATCCGCCAGCCAGAGCCGCCGGTCGCGTTTGGGACCGTCCTCCGGCACGGTTTGGAAGCAATTGCGCAGCGTTCGCAGCGCCACACGATCAATCTCGCGGAGCGATTCTGGGATACGTTCATCACAATATGTTTCGATATCCGGCGGTGCGGACGTCACCGTTTCACAGCGAAAATCGCCAAAACGAAAGCGATAATCGAACGAACAGGCCAACACTTCAATTTTGAGAAAACGGAAGGCAAAGCGCCGGGAAAGCCGCACGGTTTGCGGCAATTCGTCCACAGTGATGATTTCATCCTGCAACCAGGCGCGACTGAGCGATCCCGAATAGGGATCGAACGGTTCGGCAATTTCCGACGGCACTTCGCCGAAAGTAAGTTTCAGCCGGAGCGGTCCGCCCATCGCCGCGCCGTCCAGCGACAGCGAAAATTGCAAATATCCAACGATGTGCTCGCCAAAATCGAGCACAAAATGATCACCTTCCGCAAATGACAATTTCAGCAAATCCGCAACCGGCTGCACATTTTTCATTTGCCAATTTTGGAATGCATCGGCATCGGCAACCGGTTCGACCACAAATTTCGGATATTTTATCTCACGAAATAACGCCGGTTTTAGCGACTCCGCGATTGCCAGCCACTGTTTTTGTTGTTCACCGAAACCCATTTTCAATCCGATGGCGAATTGAGCGGTTCGCTGACGCCAACCGTCGGGCGGACAAATACCAGCACCATTTTGCAGGGTCGATCACCGCGATTGACAATTTTCACCCGTCCACAGGCTGCGGGAATCAGCATCGATTCGAGATATTTGAGCGGCATTTTGCGCCCGTTTTCACCCCAAATTTCCACCGATTCGCCTTCGACCAGATTCACCGCAAATCCGCGATCTGCGGTGTCGAATTCAAATTCCCGCTCAAATTCAGCGCGATGAACGTTGTAAAACGTGAACGATTTATCGTAAAGCACTTCCTCCCGCCAGCCGTCGCCTTCGCGGAGCAACTGCGGTTTGGCGAGTAAATTTTCCTGCACCCATTTTTTGCGTCGATCAAAATAGATGTTCTCGAACGCCCGTTCGATGTTCATCGGGCGAAGATTTCCCTCCAAATCTTTCCGCAGGTAATCGTAAATTTTGAACGTGAAAATGTAGGGCGTTGCGCTGATTTCCAACACCAGATTGCCCGTGCCGCTGCAATGCACCGTGCCGTTAGGAATAAGAAACAGGTCGTGCGGTTTTGCGGGTTCGCTGTTCACGAATTTGTCAAAATCCAGTTCCGTGCCGTTGCGATGTGACGCTTCCAGCGCTGTGCGAAATTCCGCCGGATCGCAATTTTCGGTCAATCCGAGATAGACTTTTGCATCCGGTTTGGCGTTGCTGATGTAATAAGTTTCATCCTGTGTGTATGTTTCGCCAAAGTTTTGGCGCATGAAATTGGGGCGCGGATGACATTGGGTGGACAGATTTCCGCCATCGATGGTATCCAGATAATCCAGCCGGATCGGCCACTCATATTTGAACTGGCGCGCCGCAGCAGCACCCATCACCCGGCGATTTTCCTGAAACAACAGGCAATCGAACGAAAATTCCAGTCGCACACCGTTTTTGGCAATGGTAACACCATTTTCCGGCACGATCATCTCAAACGACCACGCGAAATTGGGTTGCTCGGGATCGAGCCCCATGTGTCCCTGCATGTATTTGCCGCCCCACGGTCCGGGATAAAACCACGGTCGCGGGCGAAACGGGGTTTCGGCAAGTTCGCGGAGCGCTGTTCGCAAATCGCTGCCGCTGACTGCCGCTGGTTTCGCCGAGTCCGTCAGATCGATAAAGCAATCGATTTCCGGCAGCAGCATCCGTTTTTGGCGATTCAGCGCCGGCCAATCGACAAAATAGGTGCGTTTGTAAAAATCGCCGAACGGCAGAATTTCGGTTTCGCCGAGGCAGGTGATTTTTTTCCGGCGGGCGCGAAACTGGATTTCATCTTTGGGCACATCGATGTACCAAATTTGATCAAATAACTCGACCAAACCCGCACCGCAGCCGTAAAATATGGTTAATTTTCCGGATGCCTCACCGCGCGCCATTGCGGCTAAAATGCGATTTTTGGCGATTTTTTCGGCATCGAAAAACACATCCGGTCCCATCGGGAAATGGGTGCCCCACAGCGGATCGTCACCGCCCAAAAACGGCGTGATTTTTTCGCGAATCACTTCGGCAGGCAGCAAGCAATCGCGCACATCCCACCATTCGGGAAAAATATTGTGTTTTGCTAATTGCGCATCGATGCCGGAGCGAAACGCAGCCCAATCCGTGCCATGAAATCCGTCGATCGCCAGCACCCGCAACCCGTGCGGAATTGCTCCGGCAATGCGATCTGCGAGCGCCGGATAGCCACCGGTTATTTCTCCGGCAGAGATTTCAAATTCGGGAAGTGTATCAAATAAACCACGCGGAAAAGTGGTTTGTGATTTTGGCAATGGTGCAACAAACGGATCGCTCGTGTTGGCATCCGGGGAATTTACAGACATCCCAACTCCTTGTTTTCTAGTAATTTAACAATAGGCTTCTTAACCGCAGAGATCGCGAAGTCCGCAGAGGATCCAGAGAAAAAATATCGATATTTCCTCTGCGAACACTGCGTTCTCTCCGGTTTATTTGTTTTAATTAATTTCCATTTTCCAGTTTTGGGTGAAATGCGACGCCGAGCGCGGCGGCAGTGTTGCCCAATTCCGCTTTGCAAATTTGCACTTTTCCGCGCGGAATTGTCCACGCGCGTTTGTTCACCAGCGGGAGCAGTTCGGGCAAAATCAGGTTTGCGCTATTCATTACGCCGCCGCCCAACACCACCCGATCCGGCCCGTAAGCGTGGATCACATTGGTTACTGCAATCGACAAATCCTCAACGTATGCGCGAAAAGTTTCGTAATATGCGCCGCCAATTTCCTGCACACTCTTGAAGAAATCGGGCAGCGGATCATCCAATTTGTGAAATTTTGGGTGCGAATTTAAAATCCGGTGCATCAGCGCCGTTGCAGAGCAATAAATCTCGGCGCAACCGCGATTCCCACAGGCGCATTCCGGACCAAACCGATCGATACTGATGTGTCCGCCGAGAATTCCGCCGAGCACGTCCGCGCCAAAATACGGTTGATTTTCCTTCACAACTGCACAACCCAATCCGGTTCCTAACGTCATACAAATTAACAACTTGCTGCCTTTTCCGGCACCAAATTTCCACTCGCCCCAGGCATAAGCGCGGGCATCGTTTTCCACAACAAACGGAAATCCCAATGCATCTGCAAAGGGCTGGCGCAGGTTTTTTCCGGCGAACATCAGCCCGGCACCGACATCATCTTCCATGATTCCGGTATCCGAATTGATCAGCCCTTTGATTGCCAAACCGCCGGCGTGCACGTCAACATCGCGGACCATTTGCCGGGCGTGATCGATCAGGTTCTCCAGCAAATCGCCTTTTTTGGTAAAATCTGCCAACGGTTGCTCAACAAAACGAAGGGTTTCACCGGATTCGTCAAAAATGCCGGTTTTCAAATTTGTTCCCCCAAAATCCATTCCAAATCTCATTGCTGCACCCCAAAAAAATGAATCAATCCATCGATTAAATGGCGCCGCCAATTGCCCCAGGTGTGTCCTTCGGGGTATTCGCGATAAACAACATCGTAATTTTTTGCTGTCAGCGCATCGCGTAAACGACGGTTACCCGCCAAAAAATCGGTTTCTGCCGCCGGCAAAAACATCCCGCCGACAAAACGTTCAAAATGCCCGATATCCACATATAATCGGATCGGCTTGCGGTCACTTTCGCGAAATGCGTTGATCAACCGGTCATTTTGAAACGAGGCATAACCGGATTGGCTGTATGCCATCCCGAAAATTTCCGGTCGCTGGAACGCGATATACGCGGCAATTAATCCGCCAAACGACGCACCCACAACCAGTCGCGACGACGACGTTGGCTTTGCAAGATAGCGCGAATCGATAAACGGGACGAGCTCATCCGTGTAAAATTTGACAAAATTATCGTTCATTCCATATTGCGTCATCCGGTTTGGCGATGCGGGCAAATGGCGATTGGGCGGCGCCTCAAACACGGCGATAAGCGGCTCGATAAGCGAATCACCAATCAGTTGATCGAGCACATGCGGCACCTGCGCAAACTCGATGTAATCTTCGCCATCCTGAAAATAAACAACAGGATACGACCGTTTTTCTGAAGCGTATTCCGGCGGTAAATACACGTGAACCGTGTGTGAATATCCCAACGCGCCAGCCGGAATTTCATGAGATTGCACACGATCGAATCCCCCTTTTTTGCCGCTGCGATATTCGCGAAACAGCGGATGATGGACGTATTCGGGCATCGTGAGTTCGGATAATTCGCCAAGTCCGTTCAGCGATTTGAAAGGATTGAGCGGATCGACCGCGAGAAATTCGGCATCGTCGATGATCAGGTTGTATTCCAGCCGCGCGTCCGATGGCAGCTCCATTTGCAAAAAAAACAGGTCGGTTTCCGGGATTCGTTCGAAATATTCGGTGGTTTTCCAGTCGGTTAAATCGCCGATGATGCCCACGTTTTGGGCGTCACCGCGATAGAGAAAAGTGACGTTCGTGCCGTTTTCGACCACCGGTGCTCCGGTTTTTTGCACTTGACGAATCAATTCATCGATCAACCGGGATTTTTCCCCGGCATTGCTGATGTGTTTTAATTGATTGATAATTGCGGTTACGTCCATTTTTTCGGCAGCGTTTTTTTTAAGACGATTCGTGATAATTTTTAAGACGATTCGTGATAATTTTAGAGACGATTCGTAATAATTTTAGAGACGATTCGTGAATCGTCTCTACAGTTGGGTGCAGGATTTTTCGCGTTCGATTGCGGCAATGGCGGCAAATTCGGGGATCCATCCCGCATCCGTTTTGCTGAAATATTTGGTCAGATTTTCGGTGGTGACAACCACTGTCGGGGCTACATCGTGAACGACCACGGGCAGCCCGTTGAACACTTTCACCGCCTGATCGATGCAGCGTAAACCCACCCATTCCGGGAACATAGCAGTGCTGGCTTTCCAACTGCCGCCGTTCATCAGCAAATCTTTATCCGCGTCGCCAGCCATGCCGAAACCGACCAGCAGCAGGTTTTTGCTGTCGCATCCCATTTCCTCAACTGCGTGCAATCCGCCGTGGATCGATTCGTCATCCATTCCGAAAACGATGTTGATATCCGGGCGTTTGGCGAATGCACTTTTAGCGAGATTTGCGGAAATATCCACCATCGCCTCGCCGTTGCCGCGTTCGACCAGTTCCGCATCCGGGATGATCGATTTCAACCCGTCGAAAAATCCCTCGCTCCGTAGGAGGCACGGGCGCAAGGTTGGCAGCGCGATATCCAGCACTTTTGCCACGCCCCCGAGATACGATTTTGCATAATGCCCCGCAAATTTTCCGGCTTTTACACCGGCATCGTAATCACAAATTGCCACCATTGTGGTCATTCCCGGCACCGGATTGGCTTCCAGAACGAGCGGAATGTTTGCAGATGTTGCTTTTTCGATCACTTTTGCGATATCCGGCGATGACACCGGCGTCACAATCAGCACATCCACTTTCTCACCAATCAACTCGTCCATCGCGGCGAGTTCGGTTGCCAGCTCCATTTTCGCATCGCGAATCAGCACCTCGATGCCGTATTGCGCGGCACGGGCTTTCATCAAATCCATCACCACTTTATACCATATGTGGAACGAATAATTAACAACGTATCCCACCTTTTTTGGTGGTTTGGCATTAACGAGCGGCAAATTTTTTAACCGCTTCTCGATCAGTTTTATTTTATCTGACATTCTGGCTCCTGTTTAAAAGATAATGGACCAATTTTTTTAGGCGCTTCGTGAAGCGCCTCTACGTTTTCCTTTATCCTTTATCCTTAAATTGGTGTTTCCCAACCTGCGCGTAGTTGAAACCGGGAATCGTCATCGTCCAGCCCGGGCGACCGGGATCCTGATTGTAATGATAATGCCCTTCTTTTTTGAATGCTTCGGCGTATTTGGCAACTTTGTCCTCATCGAGCTCCACACCCAAACCGGGACCGGTCGGCACGGTCATATCGCCATTTTCACATTTGATTTTACCACCTTTGATGATGTCGTCCACCACATGGTGATAGTGCGCATCTGCCGGAAATGCGAGATTTGGCAGCGACGCCGCCAGTTGCAGCATCGCCGCGAGCGAGATGCCCAGTTCGCCGCCGCTGTGCATCGAAACACCCAGCCCGAACACATCGCAAACGAATGCCGCTTTTCGCGCAGTAGTGATACCGCCCCAGAAATGCGGATCGATCAAAATCACATCCACTGCGTCCATTTTGATGCCCGGCGCCAACTGATCTGGATTAACCACGATGTGGTTGGTCGCCAACGGCATAAACGTTTGTTTTTTGACGCGCGCCATCGCGGCCATGCCCCATACCGGATCTTCAAAATATTCGATATCCAGCGGCTCAATCTGTTTGGCAACCCAAATGGCATCCTCCACCGACCAAACGCAATTGGGATCGACCCGGATTTTGTGGTGTGGAAAATGTGCCCGCAGCGCTTTGGTTACCTCAACATCGTGCGCGGGCGGGAAAACGCCACCTTTTAATTTCAGCGATGTGAAGCCATGCTCGTCCACCAGATTTTGGGCATGAACCACCATCTGTTCTGCGGTCTCCTCCCCACCCTTTCCGTCGCGTTCGTAGCGATAAAACAGGTAAGCAGCAAACGGAATTTTGTCGCGCACTTTCCCGCCGATGAGGTCGCAAACCGGACGTCCGGTGGCTTTTCCCATAATGTCCAGACAGGCAAATTCAATGGGCGCAAGTACCTGTAATTTAGAAGTATAGGCAGATAAAATCGGGTTGTTCACTTTCCAGCGGAGCATCTCCAAATTAAACGGATCGTGTCCGGCAAGCGTGGATTTCATACCCTCGATTTCCGCTTCCAGTGAGTTACCACCGCCGCCCACTTCTCCCAATCCGACAATACCTTCATCGGTGAATACCTGCACAACAGTGCGCACAAATCGCCCCGGATGCGAGCCTGCCGCATGACGCAGCGGCGCTTCTAACGGCACGGATACAGTGGTCGCTTTGATATCAGTTATTTTCATAAATTTCCCCTTCGGAGAAGGATAAAGGATAAGTGATAAAGGATAAAGTTACATTTTTCAGTTTATCCTTTATCCTTCACCCTTTATCCTTATATCAACGTTATTTCCAACAAGTGTGGATAATATTCCTCAAATTCAACATAAGTGACGTAAATAATGCGCCCGTTTTCCCGGCTCAGCGAGGGATGCGCTTTGGCTGCGTAAACCAGTGGCGGATATGGCAACGGCGTTTGGCGAACCGGTGTAATTTGAGTAATTTCAACAGGTTCGCTCCACGGTCCCCACGGTTGCGGTGCTGTTCGGGCGACGATTTTTCCGGTGATATTCAGCGAATGCACCGCGAGATAGCAACCGAGATATTCGTTCCAGTTTACCGATTGCTCATTCGGCGGACCGTCGAAAACCGGTACGGCGTCATCCACATTTTTGCGCCAGCGATTGTCACCGGCGAAAAATTCGTAGCTGTCGCGATCTTCGAGCGCAGCCACCGGCACACGCGCGAGATGCGATTGCTGAACAAACTGGGCATCCATTTTCACGCCGTAGAGATAAATCCAATGTTTATCGGCACTTAACAGCGCGGCAGAGCCGAACTGCGGGTCTTTTTTTCGCCAAAATAAATCCGAACCGTTGTGATAAACACGCTCAAATTTCCACTCGCCGACGGTGCCGACCGCCATTCCCGATCCCAAAATATCAAAATTCACCGGGAACGGGCCGTCGTTGAGCATCTCTACTTTCACGAAAAAAAGATAGATTTTCTCGCCGATGGCAATGCCGTGCATGCACCACACCCGGATTTCATCATGATGTTCGTCCGGTAGCAGCGGAATCAACGTGCGGATTTCGCCGTCATCATCGAGAATATATTTGAAATCGCGCAGCCCGTTGCGGGCATCATGATTGTCGATCAGCAACCCGCAATTGTTGACCATCCGGCGAATGCTACCGCGACCGCTCATGTCTTTCGGTCCGACCGGCTGCCCGCCGGGATACCAGATACTTTCGCCGGGAACGCGGCTGCCGATGAGCGTATCGCCGAAAAAAAACAGCGTTTGCCCGTTGTTCAGCGGAATGGAATATGCGCCGTCCTGCCCGACCATTTGGTGCGGATTGTCGGTCAGTTGCGGTCCTAAATCGCGAATGCTTGCTATTTTTACAGCCGGTGATGTCATGATTTTGTGCCGGTAATTTTACAGATTATCCGGCGCGTCAATGCCGCGCCGTTACATGTCCTAAAAAAAGGTGGAGAGCAAACCGCCATCGATCAAATATGCCGAGCCGGTGATGAACGGCGCGCGATCGCTCGCCAAAAACAGTACGAGTTCCGCCACTTCTTCGGGTCGTCCAACGCGCCCGACCGGATGGAATTTGCCCCATTCTTTGATGAGGTCGTCCGGGCTTTTTTCGGGCGTGGCGAGATCGTTGGCGGCAAAACGGAGCATCGGCGTATCAACTGAGCCGGGGCAAATCGCGTTGCAGCGAATGTTATCTTTGGCAAAATCCACCGCGATGCTGCGGGTCAGTGCCAAAATGCCCGCTTTCGATGTAGTGTATGGCGCAACGTTCGGCTGGCAGGCAAAACTCTGCACAGACGCCGTGTTGATAATCGCACCGCCGCCGCGTTTTTTCATTTCCGGGATGCAGTATTTGGCGCAAAGAAATACAGATTTCAGATTCACGCCCAACACAAAATCCCATTCTTCTTCGGGCGTGCTGACCACGTTGCCGTAATGCTGGATGCCGGCATTGTTGTGCAAAATATCGATTCCGCCGAATGCCTTTACCGCAGCCTGCGGAATGTTCTGCACATCGGCAGCTTTGGCAACATCGGCTTTCACGAAAACGGCGTTACCGCCGGAAGATTCGATTTCCGAAACCACCGCTTTTCCGGCAGAATCATCCAGATCGACAACGACAACGGATGCACCTTTTTCAGCAAACAGTGTTGCTGTTGCCCTGCCGATCCCCTTCCCCGCTCCGGTTACAACCGCAACTTTGTTTTGGAATTCCATGATTTACCTTGATTTTCACCAGTTTAAAAGCAGGCATCCGGCTGAGTGATTCAACCGGACACCCGCCAATTTCAATCTTTTTCAGAGAAACACAACGTCAATAAAACGATTAGCGAACCAGCATCATTTTGCGGGTTTCAGAATAATTCCCAGCAGTCAGGCGATAGACGTAAACACCGCTGGTGAGATTCGTCGCATCGAAATTCACTTCGTAGCTGCCGGCTTCTTTTGTGCCTTTCACCAATTGCGCAACTTCTTTTCCGCTCACATCGAACACAGTCAATTTCACATCGCTGCTGGTTTTTACGGAATAGCGAATGGTGGTCGATGGGTTGAACGGATTCGGATAGTTTTGTTCGAGCGCGAAATCTGTCAATTGCGGGCGATCGTCTTCGATGCCAACTGTCCCGACAGTCAGTGAATTTCCAAGGCTGATATCCGTTTCCGTCGGGCTACCGAAATTGTAATCTGCGGTCGATGTGAAATACCCGAGATCGTATTGTCCGGCAGCACCTGCGGTCATATTTACCGTAACCGATACATAATTGGTGTCCGTTCCGATCCAGTTTTGCAATGGTCCTTGATACACATACCAATCCATACCTGCCGGCGGCGGATAGTAGGTCATCAACGAATCATACCAGTGATCTGTGCCTGCACCCGGTTGAATATCTACACTGTCCGGATGGAGAAAATCCATAAATTCCGGACCGTAATCCCCATCGTATTCGATGCTGTTTACGGTGAAATCCGTCGGGATTAAGAGCGCAACCAAACCGGCAGACGGACCGCCACCGGGGCAACCGCAACCGGTTTCATCCAATGCAACTTCGATCGTCGCTTCAAAAGTTGCACCCGGGAGGACACTTGAGGGTTGAATAATTTGCAGGATGTCGAGACATCCGCTGACCAGAAAAAGCAATGCGACCAGAGTTGCCGGTACGGCAAATTTCTTTAACGTTTGTCGCTGCATACTGGACTCCTTTCTGTTAGATTGAGTATTGTTTTGTGTGACCGATACAATTTATATTTAAATAATAAACAATAAGTTACGAAACTTTTCCATTTATTGAAACATGGTTCACTTCTGATAAGCCGGTGTAAATTGCCGCAGTCATCGAAGCGCTGATTTGCCCGTTCGGCGGCAGCACCAAATGCGTTTTTTGTTTGACGACATCCGACAAACCCGACGTCGGCAAACTCGTCCACGGCTCCAGCCCGATGTTGTAAGTGTTGCTGAACCACGGATACCCCTGCCCACCGTTGAACACCTGCCAATACCACAAATAGCGGAACACATCGCCCGTCCAGCGAAGCGCGAATCCGACCTGTTTTTGGGTGTGGGTAAGTGCGAACCACGGTTCTTTCAAATCCAGAAAATAAGTCATGTCTTCCGATTTGCGGGATTTTGGGGGAATCACGCGGAAATCCTCATCTTTGCCATCGCGATTTTTGGCGAACGGAAACGGGTATTTTTTCGCCGGATGGAAGCGGTGATTTTTGGAATATTCCACCGGATGAATGTAGATTTCCGATGCCGGCGTATCGATGCGGCAATGTTCATCCAGAAACGGTTCGCCGAAAGTAAGGTGATGTCCCCACATAAAATCCAGTTTTTCCGGGCATTCGTTGAACAGTTTTTCTTCGATGAACAGCGCCGGATTGCCGCGTTTCAGCGTGAGTGTTTTTTCCACCCGAACCGGCGTGCGAATGGCGCGAACGGAAAATTTGCAACTGATTTCCTCTGGCGAATCGTTGAGAATTTCGCAGCGCCAGGGCAGGTTGCAAACCTCGCCGTGCTGACCGTACGGAATGCCGTTGTGCACATTCGCCGGTCCGCCGGACGGCAGAATTTCCTGCCAGCAGCCTTCGTAAAAATCCATAAACGGACCGTTTTCTGTGGCGTTTGTGGGCAGTCCGCGATTGGGATTGCGCAGTTCGCCGGGTCGTCGCCACATAAAATCGATGTCCAGCGGTTTATACAAAAATTCGTAAATGTCGCTGCCTTTGTCCGCCAAAATAGTGATGCGCAACAGCTCGTTTTCCATCACAACGGTTTTCATGCCTTTCAATTGCCAGTCATCGGAAATGCGGCAGCCGTAATTTCGATTGGGGTGTGTCATTTTTTTGTCCTGTTTTGGTGATTCAAAACCGCGAAATTTTTGTTTTTTTTGTTCTTTTCATTTTTGGCGTTTCGTGAAACGCCGCTACATTTTTTGGCACGTCACCGCCGTGCTCCTACTTTATCCTTTTTCCTTTACCCTTTATCCTTTAATACCACTGGTTGTGAATGCCTGAATAAAATATTTTTGGAAGAAAAAGAAAATCAGGATGACCGGCACCATCATCAAAACCGATGCGGCCATCAGCAATCCCCATTCATTTTGGTGCTGTCCGGTGAACATCGCCAAACCGAGCGCCAGCGTGCCCTTCATTTGGTCGGACAGATAAATCAGCGGTCCCAAAAAGTCGTTCCAGCTAAACAGAAATGTTAATATTGCGACCGTTGCGAGCGCCGGTTTTGCCAGCGGCAACACGATATTCCAATAGATGCGAAACTCTGAACAACCGTCGATTCGCGCCGCATCGAACAGCGAATTGGGAATCGTGAGAAAAAATTGCCGCAGCAAAAATATGTTGAACGCGCCGCCGCCCAAAAATGCCGGTACCGTCAGTGGCTTGAAAGTGTTCAGCCAGCCGAGATCTTTGAACATCACGAACACAGGAATCATGGTCACCTGCATCGGCAGCATCATGGTTGTGAGCACAAAATAGAACAGCAGATCGCGACCGGGCCAGCGCAGGCAGGCAAAGGCATACGCGACCAGTGAACTGGAAAGTACTGTGCCGATAATCGCCACCACCGTGATGAATGTGGAATTGAGAAAATAGGTCAAAAAGGGCATCCGGCGAAACACTTCGGCGTAATTTTCCCAATGCGGTGACGACGGGATGAACTCCGGCGGGATCGCGAAAATCTGCTCATTGCCTTTCAGCGAAGTGGAAACCACCCACATGAATGGCAGAATGAGTATCGCCCCGCAGATCGCCAATGCGATGTATGTTCCTGTTTTTTTTAAGATAACAGCTCCAATCTATTTGCCATCATAGTGCACCCACAGCTTGCCGAGCCGGAATTGCAGCAGCGTGATCAGCAGTGTAATCACCAGCAAAATCCAGGCGAGCGCAGATGCGTAGCCCATCGCAAAATCGTCAAATGCTTTGTAATAGAGATACAAATTGTAAAACAGCGTCGAGTTGAGCGGACCGCCTTTGGTCATCACATATGCCTCGGTGAACACTTGCAGCGATACAATCACATCGAGAATTGTCCACAGAAAAATGACCGGCGAAAGCATCGGCACCGTAACAAACCGAAATTTGTGCCACCAACTGCCGCCGTCGATTTCCACACTTTCATACAGCGCTTTGGGGATACTTTGCAGCGCCGCCAGAAAAACCAGCATCCGCCCGCCGCCGATGGACCACATGCTCATTAGCACCATCGCCGGTTTGGACCATTCCGTGCTTTGCAGCCAGAGCGGTCCGGGAATCCCGAAAAACGCCAGCACAATATTCACCAATCCGTAATTGGGATGGAGCATCCACATCCACAATACCGACAGCGAAACGCCGGTGACAATCGACGGCACGAAATACGCCGTTCGGAAAAAGCGAATCCCGCGCACGGATTGGTTGACCATCACTGCCAGCAGCAGCGATCCCAAAATACCCAGCGGCGTACGCAGCGCCGTGTAAAACAGCGTATTCCAGATCGATTGCCAAAAATACGGATCATGAAACAGCAATTCGTTGTAATTTGCCATCCCGATGTATTGCGGCACGCGCAGCACGTCGTAATGGCAAAGGCTGTAATACAGCGACATACCCATCGGATACAGCCCGAATGCGATAAACCCGATCACCCACGGCGAAATAAAGGCATACGCCAGCAACGCCTGTTTGCGCTGCAACGGATTTTTGAATGTTTGGGTAAAGGAGTTTTGCATTTATTATTCCGCATTTTCCACTGTTTCAAACTGCATTTGCGAACGCACATAGCGGTCGTATGCCACGGCTTTGTCAAGCTCCAATTGAACGAGTTTTTCGCCCTGCGCAAGTGCCTCTGCCGGTGATTGCAGTCGTTTTACGGCGCGTTCCCGCGCGCCGACAAATTCCCGCCAAAATACGCCGTGCACCAACGGCACAACCGCCGGCGAATGCGAAACTTCCATTTGTTTCACAAAAACCATCGTGCTGCTGTCGGTTGCGAATGACGAATCGGTAGCCGCAAAACGGTTTGCCGGAAACAGCGGTTCATCCAGCGATGCAACTTCGCCGAGCTGCGTTTCCTTTTGCACGGCAAATTTCATGAATTCCCATGCGGCTTCGGGATGTTTCGCGCCGCGCGGAATACCCATCCACCAACTGCCGGACGATGACGCCGACGGCTTACCGGGAAACGAGGGAATAATCGCGACGCCGTAATCGATATTCAGGCGTAATTGGCGATAAAATCAATAAAATTGTGTGAGAGCGTCATCATCGCGACTTTGTTGGAAACGAAGGCGTGCTGATCAGCATAGCCAAATCCGGCAATGAACGCGGTAATTTTTTGCATATCGTAATCATCATAAAAATCAACCACTTGCTGCAACGCTTCGATGGTTGACGGCTCTGTCAAACTGGCGGTTGCACCGTCATCGAGCAAAAATTTCGAGCCGAGTTGCCAGGCCATCAAAATAGTTGTGGGCAAATCACCGTGACCGGGCAACGCGCCGTATTCGGGGATAAATCCCATCTGCGCGATATTTCCGTTCGCATCGGTTTTGTATAATTTTTTGGAAAATTCGCGAACCTCGCCCCACGTTTTCGGCGGCTTTTCCGGATCGAGTCCGGCTTCGCGGAACATATTTTTGTTGTAAAACAGCGCATACGATGCGGTGCTCGCGGGCAGCCCAAACACGCGATGTTGCCAGCGCATCTCCTCCCACAGTGCCGGGAAAAAAATGTCCGTATCAAAATTGTCCCGGGCGATTAATTCATCGAGCGAGAGCAACGCCATCCGCGACGCCCATTGCGGCAGCGGCGAAATCTGGGTCATCACATCCGGCGGATTGCCGCTCAAAATTGCGGTGAGCACCTTTTTTTCGTGCTCCGTCCACGGGATCGCCACCGGGTCAACCACAATCCGGTCCTGGCTTTTGTTGAATTCCAGAACCGTGTATGGCGTCTGCTCTTTTTGTCCGGTCAGATACCAATACTCAACGTGAATTTTTCCGTCATCCGGCAGCGGCTTTTCCGGCGAATAGCCGAACAGCAACCAGAGCATCGCAATGCCGAGGATAGCCAAACCAATTTTTTTGAGAATTGGGATCATTAAATTACCGTTAGTTATCTCACCAACACCATTTTATTGCTCCAAAACTGGCGACCGACCCGGAAGCGGTAAAAATATGCCCCCGAACTTTGCGGATTTCCGGCGTCGTCTTTGCCGTCCCAAACCACTCGATATTCGCCGACGGCGACGTTTTCATTAATTAACGTGCGCACCTGTTCACCGAGCGCGTTGAAAATTTTCAGCTCAACTTTGGCGGGGCGCTCCAGCGAAAACGGAATGGTGGTAACCGGATTAAACGGGTTTGGGTAGTTTTGCGCCAGTTGCACTTTGCGCGGACGATTGTCGTCAACCTCTGCAATACCAACGTTTTCATCGGTTGCCAAAGTAATGAATCGCGGTCGATAAATGCCCGCATCGTTGATGTGATCGACAAAATCAAATGTATTCACGTTGTAGGAAATCAGCAGTTCACCCGGATTCGAGAGGTGCGGGTGTGCTTTTGCGTTATACACAAAAATATCGGGATCGGTTTGCGGCTCGGGCGTTTCGTAAATGATGTTCAGCATGCCGAACGGGCCAACCGGCGAATCGCCGATGCGAATCGCAACGCTGTTGTTGATCTGAAAAACGAGATAATATTTGTCACCGACCGGCGTAACGCTGAATTCCTGCGAAATACCGTCGGTTAGCGGAGCACATTCGCTGATTTCAGTTCCCCAATCCGTGCCGTTCCAGAAACGCCATTCATCAAAATTGGCGATATTTTCCGGCAGCACCCGCGCCGCGACAAGCTGCTTCACGCCGCCAAATCCGCGCGGGCCGTACACATAAATATAGCCATCCGCGTTCGGATAACCGGAAGCCGCATGCATGGGCATAACCGCCTGACCGAGAGCAATGTCCCAGTTTTCCGCATCATTTTTGTAATAAAGCGGCGCATCCACCTGATGATATTCGGGGATGGTGTTGTCCGGCGCTAACTTGAATGAAATCAACGTTACACCGGCGACCCGAAAATTGAACACACCGCCGTCACCGGGTTCCATTCGCAGCCCGAAAACATAAACGCTGTCACCCTCGGCGATACCGTCCATCAGCCAATACCAGTTGTCCGGTTCGGCATTCGGCGTGTTTGGGATGAATACTGCATCGGGCAAACCGTTGGATTCCGCCCAGAAAAAATCGATATTTTCATCGAGCGGGGCGTTGCCGTCGAGCATCGCGTAAGTATTGTTGACCAATCGCCAGCCGGGCAGCCTGCGTCCGGTGCTGTCCACATCGCCGATAAACGTATCACTAAACAAAATCAGCGTTTGCTCGCTGCTGTTTCCGGGCGTTTCCCTGCCGGAAAGCGGGATGCTGTAAATCCCGTCCGAGCCGGTCCAGCCGGATGTGCGGTGGAGGATATTATCCCAATCGATTGCTCGTTGAACCGTGAGCGTATCGCAAGCCACTCCGCTGGCGGAAACAGCCACCGGATGCGGATACGACAACGGCGCCCACGACGGCGTTCCGGAACAGAGCAATCCGCCGGTCGCTTTGGTGACCAGATATCCAATATTGAAACAACCCTCGGTTGTGCCACTTTGCAATTCAACGCTGATATCGATATCGAATGTATTTTGATAGGTGAATCCGGTGTCCGAAATCATGGCGAACCAGCGCATATTTGCGCCAAAATCCGCCGCAGGATAGCAGGCTTCCGCGCTGTCTGCCCATTCCGGGCTGGCGGTGAGCACGCCGTTGGCGAGCGGACTGGCATAATTTGCAGAAAGCACCGACCAGTCATCGGGCAGCAGCAAACAGAGCACACCTTTGTGGGCGTTCGGTTCCGGTGCAAATTCGATGGCAACGTTCATTTGAACGGTCAATTGGTCACCCGGCAAAACCGTCGCCGGTTGATCGATAAAAGTGAAACGGCAACTGGTTGCAATAAGGGTTATTGTCATAATTATCAACAGGTTATAAAAACGTTTTTGCATTGAATCTTTCCGGAAAACGGTATTTTTAATTTTTTCAAATATGGTGTTCCGAGCTGAAACCTGGAACATGTGTTTTTTCGGCACATGTGGAGCACGGGTTAAAAATTCAGCGCAACCGAAAAGCGGTGAACCGCGCCGAAAACATCACCGAACGAGCTGTACGCATAATCAATTTTGGGCTGAAATCCGGCCACATTTGGTGACATCAATCCGACGCCGAGCGTCAAATTGCCTTCGTCGATGTTCATCCGATAGCCGCCGCGCAACGCCAGCGCGTCCAGAAATGCCAGCTCCAATCCCCAATTGACCCATTCCCGGTTGTCGGTCGGGTGCAGCAAATCGACCGCAGCGGTAACCCGGAAATTTTCATTTTTCACCAGATTGTCCGCTGCACCAACGCGGAACAACAGCGGCATTTTGAATTTCTGATCGCGGAACGTTTGGTCGGGACCAAAATGCTGGAACGCGAACGCCAATCGCAAATCACGAAATCCCGTAAAATAGATTGTTCCGATATCGAACAATACGTTGTTGAAGGTGAGATCATCGAGTTTTTCCTGTACAAATTTCACCTGCCCGCCGATGCTCAGTCGATCGGTAAATCGACGGGTGACGGCGAACCCGGCCATCACGTTGCCGGCATCAACCATCCGTCCGGTGCCGAGTGGCTCGTCCACCGTGGTTTCCTCAAACGATTCGACATTCAGCGATACCACACTAAATCCCAATTGCAGCGATTTAAACGGAAACGCCAGCACAAATGCGGAATGTTTGCTGTTCACCAACCAGTTGGAATAATGGGCGATCACCTGCCGGTTTTCCAGCCAGCCCAATCCGGCGGGATTCCAGAAAACGGCTGCAGCGTCGTGCACGGTTGCGGTTACGGCATCGCCGAGGGCGATTTGCTCCGCACCAACCCCGATTTTCAAAAACTGATAACCGGCAGTACCTGATTTGCTGAAATCGAAGCCATAATCGAACTGCGCAAATGCAGTTTGGCTGGCAATCAGCACCAGAATGATGAGGTATTTTTTCATATCACGAACCTTTTATTTCGCTGTTGTGCGCAACTGGCGGGCACGTTGTTGCCGTGCCGCAAGATGGTTATTTTATAAGAACTAACGTGCCTTTGGCAGAACCGACATCCGATGAAACTGTCCAGAAATAGATACCCGGCGCAACTTTTTGGCGGGCGTTATTGAGCTGATCCCACGTGGCTTCGCCGATAGCCGGATTGTCGTGTTCTATTGTGCGAACCAGTTCTCCGGCGCTCGTGTAAATGCGGATGGTGCACAGCGCGGGCAAGTTTGTCCAGGTGATGGTGTAGGCTTCGGATTTCAATTTTAAACCGGAATCATCGCGAAACGGATTCGGGAAAACGCTGATGTTTAACGTATTCTCCGCCGGTTGATTCGCCGATTTCACCGGCTCGGTGATCCGGTTGGTCATAAAGCTTTCCACACCGCTTTCATCGCGGGAAGTAACTGTATAATAATAACTTACACCTAATTGAACATCTGTATCGTTGTAAAACCAGATACCCTGATCTTCATCAAAAAAGTCGTTGACGTGGCTTTGGCTGGACGGACGCAACACCCGGATGCGCTCCCACGGACCGTTGAATGAGCGGTCGCTGCGGTAAATCCGGTATTCGCGAAAATCGTTGGAACCACTGACCGGATCGAGATAATCCGTATCGATCGGTGCAAAAGAGATAGCAATTGATTGGCTGGTGGGTATCGGAATCACATCGATGACCGGCGGCAGTGGCGGTATTTCTGCGATTTGGTAGCCGTTATCGAACAGCGTTTTCGCTGCATCGATGCTGCTTTGCAACATACCCAAACCTTCCGGTAAATTGACCTGCTCGATAAGCCCTTTTACGGCATCTTCAATTGGCAAACCGGCGACAGCCTCCACAACAACAATGCGTAACGGACTGTTTGGCATGAGGTTATACGGTCCGCAAGATTGTAGCATAAACGGCACAATTTGATCGCCGGGCGCTGCCTGCAAACTGGCGTCCGTTCCGTTGATTAATCCGTACATGTATTCCGGGCTGTTGCTGTTGAGCGTTAACCGCAGGCGATTGTCCAGCAAATGCACATACAGCGCGGATGAGGGTTGGCTGCTGCCATCGCTGGCGGCATCGGCGTAAAGCACCGAATATCCGGCGTATCCGGTGGTGCGCAGCTCGTCGTAATCCGGCACGTAATTGCCGACATCGCCGGGCAAACTGAAGTTCGGCGTGTCGTCGTACGCGTAGAGCAGGGCGCGGGTGGTGTCGTATCCCACAATTTCATCTGCACGATTGGCGTCGTCGCCCCAGCCGTTGTGCGCCAGTAAATCCTGATAGCTCGGGCGAATCAGATACGGAAATCCCACATAAAAATCGTTGACCGCGCTGCTGTTCTGGTTGGTAAAAACATATTCAATGATGACAAAATTGTTGATTCCCGGAAAACTCCACACCCTGCTGGTGCGCTCCACCCGGATATTTTCGGACGTCACAAATCGTGCAATAATGCGCTCTTCCGCCTCGTTCGGATTGTATCCGGGATTTTCGAGATAGTTTTCGATTTTCTCGATGCCCTCAAATGTGCCGTCGTCCACCAGTTGGAACGGGCCGTTTTCGGTGAAAAATACCGAGCCGTTCAGCATACCGCCCATCCACAAACCGGCACCGGCCATGTATGAGCGCTGCTCGTCTTTGAGCAATAATTCATCCGGTCCGCCCGGCCAATCCATGCTGGGATAAAAAGCAAATTGATCCAGCGGATCCGGCGCACCGATGGTGCCGTTGTCTTTCATCGTTTCCCACAGCATGCCGCGATTGTGAACCTCAAATTCCGCATTACGGATTTGGGCACCGCCCGCCGTGCAAAAAACGAGAAGTATCACGATGACAGGTATCAGTTGTTTTTTAATCATTGTTGAACTCGAATGTATTCGTTTTCTCTAATTTCACATTTTTATAATTTTATAAGAAACAAAAACTTACATACCTCAAAAACTGTATTTCATCCCGAAATAAAAGCGGCGCGGTTCGTAATAGGTTTGATAGCTGATGTCGTATCCGCCGCCGTCGATCTGGCTGACTTCGCCATTTTCCACAAAATTGGAGAGTGCGTTGGCATCGAAGAAAATATCGCCGAACGAACGCAAATTTTTGGTGTTCAGCAAATTGGTGATCCGCGAATACAGCAAAATTTCCTGTCTGCCAAACAGCCGGATTTTTTTATCGAGCCGCAAATCGAGCGTTTTAATTGCCGGATAGCGTTCGTTGTGATAGGTAATTTCCGGGTTATCCGGTGCCAGATAAGTCAGCGTCGGTCCGCTGGTCAATTTGAACAGCAAACTGGCGCTGCCTCCGTTGAGTAGCGTAGAAACTAATCCGTCATATTTATTGTCCGGGTAGCGCAAATAAAGGTTGGCGCGCAAAATATGCGGGCGGCTGTATACTTTTTCGATGAGCAATCGCTGGGTTAATTCGTCATCGAAGCGATATTCTACTTCGCCCTCGCCATCGATCAAAATTTGCCCGGGCGTTGCGCGTCCTTCGGTGGCGATTGAAAAACTGTAGTTGACATCAATGTTCCAGTTCGAGCTGAGAAGCGTGCGTGCGCTCAACTCAAAACCGCGGGAATCGCCGTAATCGCCGGGAAAATTGCTGACGTAAAACGTATTGGGCGTGATGCGGTTGTTGAACGGATCATAGCCGTACACCCGGCGATCAAACAGTCCGGTTCGCGGCTCGCTCTGGTCGAACAGATCTTTGTAAAATCCGGTTAAGCTGAGCGATGCCATATCTCTAAAATTGTGGTTCACGCCAACTTCAAACTGGACGGTACGCTCCGGTTTTAACGGTTCAAGTGTCAAAAATACAACACGTTCGGGATCACCATCGTTGGAAGCGACATGCCGGACAACGCCATTATTCCGGGCGTTGTAAATGCCTTTGGCGATGTATTCCGGACGAAAATAAGTGAGCTCGAACATGCGATCGAACGGCGGCATTTGCTGAAAATGACCGTAATTGAAGCGCAAAACGGTGCGTTCGGTAACCGGAAACGAAACGCCGAGTCGCGGGCTGAACATGTGATAATCCCGTGCCGGTTTGCGCGGTTTCGCCAACACGTTGTCGAACGAATATTTGACGCGACCGAGCGAATCCACCTGATCGCCGTCCGGGTCGAGCGCCGGATCAAAATCGGGATCGATCGCCAAATTATACAGATTGGTAAAATCGAACCAGTCACGATTCGGATTGAAATAATCGTATCGCAACCCGAAATTGAGGATCATCCCCTCAAATTCCATTTTATCCTGCACAAATCCCGCAAACTGGATGGGATTGTATTTTTCGTGCAATCCACGATTTATCCAGTCGTCCGGGTGATCGGAGAACGACGGATAGCGGTTCGATTTCACTTCGTTCACGGTGTTGTATCGAAATTCGAAACCGGTTTTCATGAAATTGTTGGCATCGAATTGCCAGTTCAGGCTACCGACCAACGACACATCGCCGCTTTCCATCTGCTGATCGTAGATAAAGGCAAATTGGTCAAACGGTTCGTTCGGATAGCCTTCAAATTTGTCATATCCCCAAATGTCGGGATTTGGGCTTTCGCCCAGAACGGTAAATTCGCTGGGTTTTTCAACAATTTTTTGTGAAAAACGGCTCAGCTTCAAATCGTAATACATTTTGTTGGATAGCGTGTGGGTCAAACGTGCGCTGAAAGATGTGGTGCTCGTGTTCACCAATGATCCCCATCCGCGATAGTATTTTGCCTGACTGGTGTAATCCGATCCTTCCTGCAACGTTGAATGTTCTTCGGAATCGTATAGTCCGCTAATGTTCAATTTGATATTTGAACCGAGCCGGAAACCGGTGTTCACCATCAAATTTCGGACATCCCGGGTGTCGCGCGGACGTGGATATGTGTATGCGTAACTGCCAACTTGGGAAGAAATAAAAAAGGTGCCGCGCGTATCGTCCGTTGTGAAAATCGGACCGCCGAGGCTCAAATTGAGGGTGCGATCGTCAAAATCGCGATAGTCATACACCTGGCTTTGGCGATAATCCGTCCACCAGTTGGGATCGAGCGATCCATCGGGCAGCCGGTTGTCCTGAAATTCTTTTTGGGTAGATTGATCGTAAACGTAATTGCCAAAATGGCGCTGTCCCGGCGGTGAATAAATAATTTCCGCAGCACCGGAAAACTGATCGCTACCTTCTTTGGTCACCACATTAATAATGCCGGATTGCGCCTCGCCATATTCGGCGTTGAATCCGCCGGTGATCACCTGCACTTCTTCGATGGCATTCAGGTTAACGGAAGTGAACGAACCGCCGCGATCCGCAACGCCCTGCACCTGTGAAGCCGTGCGAACGCCGTCGATATACCATTTTACCTCTTCCTGCCCGCCACCGCGAATGGCGTAACGCGCCTCACCTTTTCCGCCGCGTCCCTGCAATGTCAATCCGTCGAACAGCACGCCAGTTTGCAGAAACAGCCCCTCTTTTGCGTCGATGATGGGCAATTGCTCAAGCTCCTGTGCACCCACAAACTGAACGCTGGAGGTGATGTCTTTTTGCACCACCGGACGTTCAGCAGTAACAATTACCTCGCTGCCTTCAACGGCTTTTTGGGACATCGAAAAATCGATCCGGGTGGTGTGATCCACCAATACGCGAATGTTTTCCACCCGCATATCAGCGTAACCAATATACATCGCTTCCAACGCGTAATGCCCGGGACGCAACTGCAAAATAACGAACAGACCGTCTTCATCGGTTGTGCCGCCGAGCACGGTACCCTCGACAACCACATTCACGCCAACCAGCGGCTCGCCGGTTTGGGCATCGCGAATTACACCGCTGATTTTACCGGTTTCCCCGGCGAACAACGGTATTGCATAAAACAGTAACATTATGTAGAACAACAGTTTACAAAAAGACCTCTTGCCAGTCATCATTTAACCTCTTTTGAGAAAAATGACTAAAAAAATTGTCGCGTAGATTACTTATGATAAATAAATATGTTTCACAAAAACCGGATTCAGTGGCAAAAAAAGCGGCTCAACTTTCGGGCTCCCATCGCAGAATTGCCGAACGAACGCCATCCAAATGCGCAAACATTAACCGTTTGGCGAGCGCCTCATCGCGATTTTCAATCGCGTGCAAAATCTCCAGATGCTGTTCGTGATCCGTTTCAACAGAGCGAAAAATATCGATCAGCAATCGCTGCTCATTGCGAAACAAACTGGTTAAAACGCTCAACATTTGCACAAAAACAGCGTTACCGGATGCCCGTGAAATGGCTTTGTGGAACATCATATTTTTTTGATTCAACACATTCTCATTGCCAAAATTCTTTTTGGCGTCGTCCAGCAGTTGGTGCATCGTGGCAATTTGTTCGGTAGTGGCATTTTTGGCAGCCAGCGCGGCGGTGTTCGGTTCGATAGCCAATCGCGCCTCAATCAGATCCAGCAGTTGCTTCCGGTTGGGCGTTTCCGCCGAAACAATCGGGTTCATCAAAAACAAACTGTTGATGTGCTCGCCCACATAAATCCCGGAACCGTGTCGAATATTGACGGCGCCAATGGTTTCCAGTTTTTTCAATCCTTCCCGCAAAGTGGGCATGCCAACGCCAAAACGCTGCGCCAATTCGGTCGTCGAAGGCAGTTTGTCGCCCGCAATAAACCGCTGTTTTACGATGAAATTTCTCAATTCCTGGGCGAGATTATCCGCAAGCGTTTTTTTGGGAATGGGCGTGATCGAATCCGGCATGATGATTTTCCTGTGAAAAATTGATAAAGTCATCTTATGACTTGACAAATTTATTGCGAGTGGATTAACTTGTCAAGTCCTTTTGCTTCAACAACGGATTTTTTTAGAAATACGCCTTAAAATTCGGAACTAATCAGGATGCAAACACCGTCAGAAACCGGAATTCAGATTAACAGCAGGTAGATAAATCCATGAAAATCAAAGAGATACTCGTTTTACACCACAGCCACTTTGATGTTGGCTACACCCACACACAGCCGATTTTGTGGGAATTGCAGCGCGAATTTATCGACGGTGCGCTGGAAATGCTCGACCAAACCCGCGATTTTCCGGAGCACGCCCGCCCGCGCTGGACTTGCGAAGTGACCGCACAAGTGCTCAAATGGCTGCGTTCCGCATCGCCGGAATCGGTGGACAAATTCCGCAAATATGCGCAGGAAAAGCGCATCGGTATTTCCGCGATGCTCTGCCACACCACGCCGCTGGCGAACGCGGAACAGCTCATGCGCCAGTTGTATCCGATCAAACAATTGCGCGAGCAGTTTGGCGTTGCCATCAACACGCTCAACCAGCACGACATCAACGGCGTGCCGTGGGTGCTGTCGGACATCATGCTGGATTGCGGCATCGACTTGTTTGTGATGGCCATAAATCGCCACCTCGGCGGATACGCCACCGAGCGCCCGGCGGTGATTCGCTGGGAAACGCCATCCGGCAGAACCATCCGGGTGATGAACGGCGCACATTACACGATGTTCGATCAGCTGTTCGACACACATCTGCACGATCTCGACACAATGGAAAAAGGGATAGAAAACTACATTGATTTCCTGAAAAACGTAAAACACTATCGCCATGATTTTATTTATCTTACGACTGCAAACGCGCCGGTCTGTTACGACAATTCGCCACCGAATATCGATGTGGCAAAACTGATCCGTGACTGGAATGCCGCCGGCCGACAGCCGCAGATTCGCTACGTGACGCCGGAGCAATTGCTCGAACGAATCGATCAGGTACCGAATTCGGAAATGCCGGTGTATTCCGGCGATTGGACGGATTTCTGGAATTTCGGCTGCGCCAGCAATGCAGTAATCACCAAAACCAATTTGCAGGCGAAGCCGCGATTGCTCACCCGCGACCTTATCGCGGCAACACGCGGGAACGAACTTCCGGCGATCCGAGAGGTTGCCCGGCGCGCCTGGTGGCACCTCAATTTTTACGATGAGCACACCTGGGGCAGCTACAATTCCATGATTTTTGACAACAGCTTTGCCCGCACGCAGGCAAACATCAAAGACGGATATGCCTATAAAGCACGTGAATTGGCGGATTACCTCGCCATCGACGCGCTGGAATCGCTTGCAGAAAATCCGGCGCAAGCCAATCACCAGGACGGCATTTTGCTGGTGAACAACACGCCCGAAACCCGGAACGAACTGGTTCCCGTGCCGGATCACTGGTCGATTCCCGGCAAACGGTTGCGTACTGCGCGATTCGGCTGGAACAATCGCTACGAATACATGAATGGCGCGCCACTGTTCGGTCCCGTCGAGTTACCGCCGTATTCGTGGAAAAAAATTCCTTTCGGCGATCTCAAAAAAACGCCGGATCAGCCAAAAATCGAAACCGGCGAGATCAAAATTGTGGGGCCGGAGCTGCACAACATCAATTTCGATACGGTGATTCACCAGCCAAAATACATCGAAAGCGAATTTTACCGGCTGGAATTTGATCTCGCCACCGGACGAATCAATCGGCTGTTCGACAAACAAAATAATTGGGAAGTGCTCGATCGCGACAGCGAGTGGACATTCTTCGAATTCGCCCACGAATCGCCGGATGCGCTGGTGGATTCCGGACGAACCGCCTTTTATCGCCGCAATTTGGTGTCGGAACAATTTGACGTCCAGTGCTGGCAAACGGACTGGAAAGCGCGTCGCCAAAAAGCGACCAAGCCGTTGTCCTGTAACGTAGAAACGCATCCACGCGGCATGACGCTGGTGACAAAATTTGCCGCGCCCGGCTGCGAGTGGATCGAGCAGCGGGTCACTTTGCTCGCGGATTCGCCACGCATCGAGCTGACCGCGCGGATCATGAAATCGGACATCCGCACCGCCGAAAACATCTATTTTGTGTTCCCGCTGAACCTGCCGAAAGGCTGGCGCAGCCATTTCGATACCGCCGGAATTCCTGTGGAATTGGACACAGAGCAGTTGCCCGGCGCGTCCCGCGATTGGGTAACGGTCGAGTCTTTCGCGGCGGTGCACTCGCCAAAGCTCGGCGCAACCCTGTATTGCCCGGATGCCCCGATGGTGCAAATCGGCGGCTTCAATTTCGGGAAAATCAGCAAATCGGTGGAAAAATCCGCCAATCCCCTGCTCCTCGCCTGGCCGATGAGCAGCTTTTGGGACACCAATTTCCGCCCCAGCCAGCCGGGATTGACGGAAATTCGCTACGCCTTCCGCACCCACGGCAAATTCGACGCGGTTTCCGCGATTCGCGAAGGCAAAGCGGTCGCCTCGCCGGTTGAGGTTCATCCGGCAATCGATTGCCCGAAATCGCAATCGGGCAAATTTTTTGAGCTGTCCGGCGAAGCTGTCGAAGTGCTGCACGTAAAACCGGCTGAGGACGGCAGCGGCGCGATTTTCCGGCTGATCAATCACGGCAAAACAGCTGCGAAATGCGAAATTTCCGTGCCGGGCAGAAAACTTTCCCGCGCATCGCTCGTCAATCCGTTGGAGGAATTTGTCGCGAACGCAACAACCGCAGGGAACGCCGCAAAACTCTCGCTGGAACCGCGAAAAATCACCAGCCTTAAGCTGGAATATGCCGCAACTAACGGACAGGTAACTTCATGAAAATCAAAAATATAGCGATTGCGATATTGCTGCTGGCGGGTGCTGTTTTGGCCGGACCGGAGCACTATTTCAAAATAAAGGTGATCGACGCGGAAACCGGTCGCGGCGTGCCGATGGTCGAGTTGCGCACGCTCAACCAGATCCGTTTTTTGACCGACAGCAACGGCTACATTGCCTTTTACGAGCCGGGATTGATGAACGAAAACATCTACTTTCGCATCATCGGTCAGGGTTACGAACAGCCGCCGGATTTTCTCGGACAGCGCGGTGTTGCGCTGAAAACCGTGCCCGGCGACAGCGCGATTGTTCGCGTCAACCGCACCGAAATTGCCGAACGGATGTATCGCAGCACCGGCGCGGGCATCTATCGCGACAGCGAATTGCTCGGTATCCACTCGCCGATAAAAAATCCGTTGCTCAACGGTCGCGTGTTAGGTCAGGATTCCAATTTGAGCCTGATTTTCCGCAACAAAATTTTCTGGATTTGGGGCGATACCCACAAACCGGACTATCCGCTGGGCAATTTGTCCGTTTCCGCGGCGACGTCTGAATTGCCGGAAAACGGCGGATTATCGCCATCGCAAGGTGTTGATTATACTTACTTTGTGGATTCCACCGGATTTTCCCGGAAAATGATTGTCCGCCCCGGCTCCGGCTTTGTCTGGTTCGATTGGGTGGTCAACATTCCGAATGAATCCGGCGATGAAATGCTCGTTGCCAAATACGCCCGCGTGAAAGGCGATTTCACCAATCACGAACGCGGGATTGCGGTGTTTAATGAAGATTCGGGATTGTTTGAAACGCGCACGCTGGTCGATGCGTGGCTGCCGGATTACCACTCGACCGTGAGTCCGGTTTGGGTGAACGTCGCCGGTGAGCGGATGTTGTATTTCACTTCGGAATTTTATTTTCAGCGACAGAAGCCGACGCTCGCGAGCCTTTCGGACGCTGAAAGTTACGAATCCTTCACCTGCCTTTTGCCCGGCGCTGCGTTCGATGAAAAAAATCCCCAAATCGAGCGGGATGCCAACGGCAAACCGGTGTGGGGCTGGAAACGCAACACCGCCGCCATCGATTTGAAACGACAGCAGCAGCTCATTCAATCCGGTGCGCTGAAACCGGAACACGCCTGGCTGCACCTCACGGACATCGCCACCGGCGACGCGGTGACGGTCAATCGCGGGTCGCTGTATTGGAACGAATACCGCAAGCGCTGGATCATGATTGCCGGTGCTGGCGTCGGTGAAGTGTGGTTCGCCGAGGCGGAAACGCCGCTCGGTCCGTGGGTATTTGCCCGAAAAGTCGCGGATCACGACCAGTTGCTTTACAATCCGGTGCATCACCCGTTTTTTGACGAAAATAGCGGACGGGACATCTATTTTGAAGGCACTTTTTCCAACACATTTTTGCCCAACCAACCGGCAATTCCGCGATACGAATACAACCAGTTGATGTATCGCCTGCGGCTCGATGACCCGCGATTGCATCTCCCCTCGCCCGTTTACGCGACGGGCAAAAATTCCGGTGGACAATCGTTGGGATTTTTCAACCAATCGCCAGATCATTCACAATTGCAAAAGATAGCGTTTCTGGCATTCGCACCGGAGCACAAAACGGACGGGCTGGTTCCCGTTTTTCAATCGACGAAAAACGGTCAGCAAACCCTCAGTTTGAGCGGCAAAGGCGAACCGCTGTTTTACGCGCTGCCGCCCGATCCCGCGCCGTTCGAGCAGTTGCTCGGCAAATGGCGCTGCACCATCACCGACCAGATTTTTTTCACCCGGGAAATCGAGCTGAATTTGGCGCAAACCGGCGATCAGTTGAGCGCAACCATCGGCGATCCGGGCATGCAAATCACCCAATTTCGGACGGATGGCGACAGCCTGTTTTTCTCCATCCAGTATTTTGACAAACAATATCGCGCATGGGGAAAAGCCGCCGATGGCAAAATGAGCGGCAACTGGGTAAATGAAATTTCCGGGGAAAAAGGAATTCTGAGTGGTAGCAGCGACGACTTCCGGCGCTTCCCAATGCAGCACAAATTGCTCGCGCCGCTGTATGAATTTGTCAGTAAAGACGGCAAAAAACGGGTGTATTCGACAGCCGAAACGCTCGACGATGCTGCGCTGATTCGCGCCAAAAAACCGCTGTGCCGGGTGTGGCAATTCCCCGGCGAGTTGCTAATTTTGGATGCATCAGCGAAACCGGTTAAGCAATAAATCAGGTATTCAACCGCAAAAATCCGCCGTCAATCGGGTAATCCGTTCCGGTGATAAAACCGGCTTCGTCCGAGCACAAAAACAGGCATAAATTGGCAATTTCTTCCGGCTTCGCCATTCGCCCGATGGGCTGGGTTTTGGACAATTTTTCGAACATTTCTTGCTCTTTGCCGGGATAATTTTTAGCGATGAACCCGTCCACAAAGGGCGTGTGCACCCGCGCCGGGGAGATGCAGTTGCAACGAATATTGTCATCCAGATAATCGCGGGCAATGCTGTAAGTCATTGAAACGACTGCACCTTTGGTCATTGAATATGCGAAGCGATCCGGCAAACCGATTGGCGCAGCAATGGACGCCATGTTGATGATAACACCGTTTTTTTGCGATTTCATTTTGCGAACCGCCGCCAGCGCACAGTTGTAAACGCCTTTGATATTCACCGCGTAAAGGCGATCCAAATCTGCCTCGGCGGTTTGTTCCAACGAACCGACAAACGCGATGCCGGCATTGTTGACGAGAATATCCAGCCGGTTGTGCTGTTCAAAAACGGCATCGACAGCAGCGAGAACCTGCGACTGGTTGGCAACATCAACATCGTGACATTCAGCCGTTCCGCCAGCATCGCGGATGGCCTGAACGGTAGCCGCCGCGCCAACTTTGTCGCGTTCGAAAATGTGAACTTTCGCGCCGTGTTCGGCTAATTTTTGACTGATCGCCTGACCGATGCCGCTACCGCCGCCGGTGACTATCGCAATTTTTTCCGATAAATCGAGCATATTTCGCTCCGTTTTTTGATTAAATCAACCTTGTTTAATTACTCAAATTCCGGTTATTTTCAAACGGTTGTAAATTTTTTTTGGACAGGATAGCAGGATAGACATGATTCTTGAATATGCGAATCACGTGTTGAATATAAAATTGTGAAAAATGTCAGGAGACCCCTGCATTCGCAGGGGTGACAGCCTCAATAAAGGGATGGTCATTCCTGCGAATGCAGGAATCTCCCGATAAAGGCACAACATTCGCCAATTTCAATAACCATCCCGTAATCCTGTCAAAAACCATCAAATCCATTTTAAACAAAACCAGTGGAAAGATACCATGAAATTGATTCGTTTCGGTGAAAAAGGTTCGGAAAAACCCGGCGTGCTCGTCGGCAGTGAGCGGCGGGATTGCTCCGCATATTTTGATGATTGGAATCGTAATTTCTTTATAAACAGTGGTTTGGAGAAGCTTCAAATTTAATCGAGCGCAATCTCGATGGCTTGCCGGTGGTCGATGCCGGTGTGCGCTGGGGCGCGTGCGTCGCCCGTCCGGGCATGATTTTGTGCGTCGGGTTGAATTTTTCGGATCATGCCAAAGAAGCAAAATGGCGATTCCGGAGGAGCCGGTGCTGTTCATGAAAGCAGCAAACACACTTTCCGGTCCATACGACGATGTGAAAATTCCCAAAAACAGCACCAAAACCGACTGGGAAGTGGAACTGGCGATGGTGCTGCAAAAAGATGCCCACGAAATCGATTCGGATGCGGCAGCAGCGGATTGCATCGCCGGATTTTGTTTGATGAACGATTTGTCCGAACGGCATTTTCAACTGGAGCGTTCCGGGCAATGGGTGAAAGGCAAATCGTGCCGGGATTTAGTCCGGTGGGACCATATTTGTGCACCGCAGACGAAATTCCCGATGTACTGAATCTTGCGATGCGACTATCGGTAAATAATGAAATGTTGCAGGATGGCAGCACAAAAACCATGATTTTCAAACCGAATGAGATCATTAAATACATCTCGCAATTTATGCTGCTGGAAGCCGGGGACATCATTTCAACCGGCACGCCGCCCGGCGTCGGATTGGGATTTGATCCACCGCGCTATCTCAAAAAGGGATGTTGTGGAGCTGTCTATCGAAAAATTGGGCACACAGCGGCAGGTGTTTGTTTAAAAAGGCGGGATTCAAACCCGCCTTTTTGATCATTCTATTTCAAAATTTTTATCTCGCAACGAACAAAAAAATGAAGTTTTGTATTTCTCCGCGTCCGTTGCGATCTCTGCGGTTAAAAACCGTATCATTCCATCGGCAGCACATAAAACAGAATCGCAAAAAGTGGCAAATGCTGCCACCCAACACAAACAAATGCCAGATCGCGTGATTATACGGCAATTTATGCCACACATAAAAAATCACGCCGAGGGTGTAAGTAATGCCGCCGGCAATCAGCCACGCCAATCCGCCCGGCGGTATCGTTGCGATCATTTCTTTAATCGCAACAATGCAGAGCCAGCCCATCAGCACATAAATCACCGTGGATAATTTTTTAAAGCGGTTGATAAAAAATATTTTTAGCACAATTCCCGCGAGCGTCAATCCCCAAATCACAACAAATAACGTCCAACCCCACGCGCCGCGCATGTTCACCAATAATATGGGTGTGTACGTGCCGGCGATGAGCAAATAAATAGCGGCGTGATCGATAATTTTGAACACCCGTTTTACGCGCGGATTTTGGAAGCTGTGATATAGCGTCGACGCTAAATACAATAAAATCAAGGTGCTACCATAAATACTGAAGCTGACCACCCGCCAGACATCCCCGTAAATCGAGGCGAATGCCACCAGCAATGTCAGCCCGGCGACGCTCAATCCGGCACCGATGCCGTGGGTGATACTGTTGGCAATTTCTTCGCCGAGGTTGGGTTTATTTTGTGAATTCATTGATTCCTTTTCCGGGATTAAAAATTTATTTCGTTCAAATTTTCACAGATGATTCAAATTTAGTTTTTCAGCCGTAAAAAGTAAAGCCATAAAAAAGCCATCCTTTGATTAGTTATCACTGTTACGCCGCGATTTCAGATAATTGATCGCGCCACCGGCGAGCATAATGTTGATTTGCCGCTCGCTGAGGCTGTGCGTGAGTGAATAGTTTTCATCGCGGGTGCGGTTGTGCGCCACGATTGTTTCGCCGTTGGCAACGGCGTTTCGCAGATGTTCAACGCGAATCTCGTCGCCCTGCCGGATGCGTTCGTAATCTTCTGCGTTTTCAAATTCGAGGGGTAAAATGCCGAAATTCGCCAGATTTTGCCAGCCGATGCGCGCGTAACTTTTGGCAATTACCGCAATTTGCCCGAGGTATCGCGGTGCCAGCGCGGCATGCTCGCGGCTTGATCCTTGCGCATAATTTTCCCCGCCGACAACGATGTGCCCGCCAAATTCTTCTTTCGCTTTCATCGCGCGATCGTAAAATGTTGTATCGATGATGCTGAACGCCCACTTGCTGATTTCCGGAATATTGCTCCGAAACGGCAGCACTTCCGCACCGGCGCGCATGATTTCGTCCGTGGAAATATTGTCACCCATCTTCAGCAATAATGGCACCTGAAATTCATTTGGCAACGGATTCAATTCGGGAATTGACTTGATATTCGGTCCTTTTTCCAGCTCGATTTCGTGCCCGTTTTTTGCCGGGGAAATGAGCAATTCCCGGTTGATGTTTTCGGTTTTGGGCTGTTGAAATGCAGGATACGAAATGCCCATCGATTTTTCGAGATCGCGCGGATCGGTAATTTCCCCGGTGAGCGCGGACGCTGCGCCGGTTTCCGGGCTGCACAAATACACGAGATCGTCCAGCGTGCCGGAACGTCCCGGGAAATTGCGCGGCATGGTTCGCAGACTGATTTTTCCGGAGGCAGGCGCCTGACCCATCCCGATGCAGCCCATGCAACCGGCCTGATGAAATCGCGCACCGGCTTTGATCAGCCGGGCAAACGCGCCGTCATCCGCCAGATTTTCGGTCACCTGTCGCGATGTCGGGTTGATGTCGAACGACACCTGCGGATGCACGGTTTTGCCATCCACTATTTTGCTGACCACCCAAAAATCACGATAGCCGGGGTTGGCGGACGAGCCGATTACCACCTGATGCACCGGATTTCCGGCAACATCCCGAACCTTCACCACATTTCCGGGGCTGCTCGGGCAGGCGATCATCGGTTCCAGTTCGGATAGATTGATTTCATCGTGTAAATCGTATCCGGCACCTTTATCGGGCAACAATTCTCGCCACTCCCCTTCCCGTTCCTGCCGTTTCATAAAATCGCGAATTTCACCGTCGGAGGGGAAAACCGTGGTGGTCGCGCCCATTTCCGTGCCCATATTGGCGATCACGTGGCGATCCATTGCGCTGAGTTCTGCCAGTCCCGGACCGAAATATTCGATGATCATCCCGCGACAGCCGGTGACATCGTAACGCCGGAGCATTTCCAAAACCACATCTTTGGCGCTTACCCACGGCGGCAATTTGCCGGTGAGTTTCACACCGAGCACTTTTGGCATTTTGATAAACAGCGGTTCGCCGGCCATCACAAACGCCACATCCAGACCGCCGGAACCGAGCGCCAGCATGCCCAACGCGCCGGACGCCGGAGTGTGGCTGTCCGAACCAACCATGGTTTTGCCGGGCTTCCCGAACCGCTCCATGTGGATCGGATGGCTGACGCCATTGCCCGGACGGCTATACCAAACCCCGAATTTTTGCGCAGCGGAATACAGAAATACGTGGTCGTCCGCATTCTTGAAATCGGTTTGCAGCAGGTTGTGATCGACATATTGCACAGATAATTCCGTATGCACTTTCGATAATTCCATCGCTTCCAATTCCAGCATCACCAGCGTTCCGGTTGCATCCTGCGTTAATGTTTGATCTATTTTTAACCCGATTTCCTCACCCGGAATCATATCTCCGGAAACAATATGGGATTTGATGAGTTTTTGGGTAACATTCAGGACATCTTGCATAAGTCCTCCAATTTATTGACACTTATATATTTATACTGTGTCAATTTATGAAGTTTCGTGATTTACAGATTTTTCCGAGCGATGCAGGTTGGTAAATCGGAAAACGATCCAGCGGGAATTATTAAAAAGGTATCATGTTGATCAAAAACGGAAACCCTGGTTTATCAGAAACTTGCTCAATTTGCGCTTTCTCATTGCCACGTTTTACGAATCGTTTTCTGTGCCAACTGGCAGCGGTAATATAAATTTCGTTCATTTCGGAATTCGCCCCGCCGATTGAAATAACCCGCAGCGATTCAATTTCATAATTTACAGATTCCAAAAACTGATACAGCTTTTCCGCATCCGACTGTGCAAAGTTACCGGCAATATATTTGACAATTGAAAGAATAGACATCACATTACCTCCGGAAGATGTTGAAGTGTTGAAAAATAATGGCGGGGAAAAGTTAATATGTCATCGCGAAAAACGCAATATATTAGTGAACTTTTTTACACCTAACCTTAACAGGTGATAGATGTTGAGTGATTGGATATGCGTTGAAAATGAGATTTTTCGTCTCTTTAGGAAAACAACAAAGCATCTGAGTTTAAAACAATCAAGCTAATACTGACACTACGTATTGAGCTGCCAAAATTTATAGTTCGCTATTTTTTTGAAATTACAAACTGTGTGTAACAGTCAAAAAAATGACATTTGAGGTTGATTCTGAATAAATTTTGTTTTCAATTATAGCTGTATTTTGATTTTCAAAGCGAACGCAATATTTTAGACAGAAGAAAAGAAATTCCATGACAAAAAGGGTGAAAAATGCGGGAACAGTTGAGCATTTTTGATTTGATGCAGGATGATTTGCGCAAGCTGTATGATGAACGTGCAGCAATCCAACAACAAATAGATGAAGCACTGAGCAGCGATGACCAGAAGACGTTCGAGCAGTGCAAAAAACAGCTGGATGATGTTCAGAAAAAAATAAATGGAATACAACTCCGCACCCGCAGCAAAGGCGCAAAATAACCGGCATCGTTTTAATTCAATTTTGGGTTAGAACTCAATATCAGCAGTTTTTTATCAAAGAAAAGTTTCCTTTGCAGATGTATTTATTTATCTTCTTATCACAGGTTCAAAAAAAACAATGTATTAACAATGATTCTAACCTGCATTTTAATAGTAAATGACGAATCTCTGAATTTATTTAGAAGACTCAATTGATAAAAAATAACTCTTTGCCCAAAAGCAAATTCTGGAAATATATACCTTTTAGAAGATATCTAATATTTGTCTCGGCGATATTCTTCCTGTTCTCAGGATTCGGATTTATCATCGATCTGCTTTCATTAGGTTCATTTTCAGAACTGCTGCTTTTTTTTAATGTAATTTATTCAGGGATTGTTGCAGTACTCTACGTTTATACTTTTACAAGAAATCTTAAATTCCTTCCTTTTACTATCTTATTTCAGATCGTCGTTGGCATAAGCATCTGGCGAGGAGCCGGGCACTTACCGCTTTCCGAATTTCCCCAAAGAGCATTTTTTGATGCCGTTGGAATTTTAGTGACAATTTTTCTGGGATATATACTGTTTGTTATATTTATAAATAAAGAGGGATTAAGAAATTTTCGACTTCAGGCTGAAATGGACCTTGCGCAGGATCTTCATTCGAACCTTGTTCCAAAACTTGAAATCGTCAATGACCGTTTTGAAATATTTGGCGTATCTAATCCTACCGATGAAGTCGGCGGCGATTTAGTTGACTATTTCGAAAATGGGACTTCTCATACCTGTTATATTGCAGATGTATCGCCTAGCGCCTTCGGTGCTCCATATCTGGCGAAATTGAGGTCGCAGCTCACTGTGGCACCGGCAGCTTTTGCGGCTTTGCAGGCTTCGATAATTGCGGCGCGCGGCTGTTCCCCCAACGCCGGCGTGATGCCCGTCAGTGAAACCACTTGGCACTGCTAAACACTTGTTTCCAATCGACTTCGCCAGGTTCGATTTCCGCATTGCAGCATGTGCGCGATCGTAAACGACTTTCGAAGCGCGCTGGCTGGCACCGGTTTCCAGAAAATAAATGCCCACCCGATCACCTTTTCGCACGATGAAATCATCTTTCACACCAAAGCGCCGGAGGTGATTGACTGCAGCCTGCCCGATTTCGTGTTTGGGCAAACGGCTAACGAAATAACTTTCCAACCCGTAATTGGACAGCGCCACAGCAACATTGGCTTCGCCGCCGCCGTAAGTGACATCAAATTGTTGCGCCTGCACAAACCGGCTGAATCCGGGCGTGGAAAGCCGCAGCATAATTTCCCCAAATGTTACCACTTTGACATTTTTGTAACTCCTGTAAAATCTTATATTTAGATTTTATAAATATTTCATTTTTCAGATTCCTGCCTTCACAGGAATGACCGGGTAGTTGTCTTTCCTGCGAAAGCAGGAATCTCCAGATTTTCAGCAATTATCCTGAAACGTTATTGCGCACTTATTTTCGCACAGCATCGATGCTCTGTTTCAAAATTCTGGCGTTTTCGGTAAGCTGGGCAAAATTTTCGCTGTCGATGGCTTTTTGTCCAGCAACGCACCACCGACGCCCACGGCACATGCACCGGCGTTGATCCACTCGCCCGCGTTGGTCAGCGATACGCCGCCGGTGGGCATCAGATTCAGGTGTGGCATCGGCGCTTTGATCGCTTTGAAAATGGCATCCCAACCACGTCCGCCGGAAAACTTTGACGATATCCGCGCCAAGTTCGTGCGCGGTTAATATTTCTGTGGGTGTGAAACAACCGGGCATCACCGGCAAATTGTAACGATGCGCCGTTTGCACAACTTCCGGTTTGAACACCGGACTGACCACATATTTTGCACCGGCGTTGATCGCCAGTCGCGCCGTTTCCGAATCGAGCACCGAACCGACGCCGATAAGCACCTCTTTCGGTAACGCTCGCGATGCTTCTTCGATCACTTTCAGCGCGTTGGGCGTGGTCATCGTGATTTCCAGCGCAAAAATCCCGCCTTCCAGCAATGCTTCGGCAACATGCATTAATTTTTGGGAATCGCTCATCCGAATGACCGCCACCGCGCCGCCATCGATGATTTTTTGAACGATTTCAAATCGGGTCATTGTTTTCTCCAAACGCAAATAAATCGTTGTATTTGCATTATTTATAGTTTTCCAAAACAGTTGTCAGCGTGGCTTCGGGACCGTCGCGAAGAATGGCATCGAGATACTGTGAAACCTGATGGATGAACGTTTTACCGTTCTCGATATTATCCGGCCAAATAAACCGGTTGCTGCATATTTCACTGACCAGCGCTTCTGTGTTCACAATTTCACCCGCATCGAACGCCTGCCACTGTTCCATAAAATAGCTCGCGGCGGCATCGTTGACGGGATAGCGCACACCGTTGATTTCCCCGAAGAAATGATTGCCGTCCTGTGTTGGCGCTTTCATAAATCGCAAATATGCTGCGTAACCGAGGCAAATCAATTTTGGAAAATCGCCGGATTTTTGGTGATATCGCGTGATCAACTGCAGCACGCGGTTGCGCATTTTCATCGTCGATTGCACGGTGATATCCAGCAGCGCATGTTTGAGATACGGGTTTCGAAATCGTTGTAACACATCGTCGATATATCTGTTGACAATTTGCGAATCCATTTCGAGGCACGGGCCGATTTCCCGGCGCATTACGGATTCCACAAATCCGGAAATTTTCGGGTCGTTCATCATTTCGATGACATATTCAAAGCCACACAAATACGCCAACGGCACGCTGATGGTATGGCTGGCGTTGAGCAAGCGCAGCTTTCGTTCGCGAAAATCATCGATATTTTCCCGCACGATAATTGATGGATTGTCATCACAAAATGCTAATTTTTCCTGCAAATCCGAACCTCCTTCGATGGCAAACAAACTGTATAATTCCGAACACGTCAACATTTCGTCGCGAAACCCCAGGTGCGCGGTGAGTTGTTCCATCCGCGCCGTGTCCGGTTTTCCCGGCACAATCCGATCCACCAGCGTGTTGCAAAAACGGTTGGCGCCGATCACCCAATCCTTGAATCCGCCGCCCAACTGCCAAATATCCGCGAGTTGTAGCACTATACCGCGCAAAACAGTGCCGATATTCTCCAGCAATTCGCAGGGCAAAATGATCAGTCCGCGCGATTCATCGCCGCGAAAAGTGAGGAATCGCCGGTAAAGCACGGCGGTCAATTTTCCGGGAAATGTGGTCGGCGGTTCGCGGTCGATGCGATCGGTTTCATCAAAAACAATGCCCGCTTCGGTGGTGTTGGACACAATGATTTCCAGTTCCGGGCTTTCCGCGACGCTCAACACGCTCTGCCAATCCTCATTCGCGACAATTGCGCGGCTGATCGACGAACAGACCGTAAATGATTCTACTGGCTCGCCGTTCGCCAAACCCATCGCGCAAAGCGTGTATAATCCGTCCTGGTTTTCGAGAATTTCCGATCGTTTCCCGCCAGTCGATTGCGCCACCACAATCCGCCCGTTAAAGCGATTTTGCTGATTGGCAGTATGAATGAAATAATCGAAAAAACCGCGCAAAAACGCGCCGGAACCGAACTGCAAAATTTTTTCCGGCAAGTGAAATGTCGCCGGATCGGGAAAACTGGCAGATGTATTCGATGCGTTTTTTTGGTTAAATCTATCAACCACAAACTGTTGATTTAACTGAGGATAGCTCACAGCGTAACGCCCTCCTTCCAAATGGCGATTTCGCGATAATCATTGATTTCATTTTTTGCCAGTCGTTTGCCGGATGCCACTTCAAGAATGAAATTAAAAAATGTTTCCGCTAGCGCATTAAGCGTGGTGTTGCCTTCGAGCAATTCGCCGGCGTTAAAATCGATCCAGTGCGGTTTTTGCTGAAAAATCGCCGAATTGGACGAAATTTTGAGCGTCGGCACGGGCGTGCCCAACGGCGTGCCGCGACCGGTAGTGAACAGCACGATTGTTGCACCGGCGGCGACTTCCGCGGTTGTGGAAACGCCATCGTTTCCCGGCGCAGTGAGCAGCGCCAAACCGCCCAGTTGCGGCGTTGCGGCTTCGCCGTAATCGAGCACCTGCGCGACCGGTGCTGTACCTCCTTTTTGGGTGGCGCCCAGCGATTTGTCTTCCAGCGTGGTCAGTCCGCCCGCCTTGTTGCCCGGCGACGGATTTTCGTAAACCGGCTGTCCGTGGCGAATAAAATATTGTTTGAAATCGTTAATCATTGCGACGACGCGGGAAAACACCGCCTCGTTGACCGCGCGATTCATCAGTTGCTGCTCCGCGCCGAACATTTCCGGTACTTCCGTGAGCAATGGCGTGCCGCCGAAATTGCTGAGCATGTCGGCGATTTTGCCGAGCAGCGGATTCGCGGTGATGCCCGAAAATCCATCCGAACCGCCGCATTTCAGCCCGATCACCAGATCAGACGCCGGGCATTCGCTGCGCCGGTCGTTTTTGGCGATCCCGAACAATTCCGCGACTGCCTCAACGCCGGTTTCAATTTCATCGATCACCGATTGCGAATAAAAATAGCGCAGCCGCGATGCGTCGATATCTCCGGCAAGTTTCAGCAACTCGTCCATTTGGTTATTTTCGCAGCCGAGCCCCATCACCAAAACGCCACCGGTGTTCGGGTGGCGCATCAGTCCCGCCAGAATTTTGCGGGTGTTGCCGAGATCGTCGCCCAACTGGCTGCAGCCGTAGGGATGCACAAATGTGTGCACACCGTCGATGCCTTTCCCGGCGAAACGTTCGTTGCAAATTCGCGCGATTTTTTCGGCGGAGCGATTCACACAGCCGACGGTGTTGACGATCCAGATATCGTTGCGCGTGCCGACGCGCCCATTCGTCCGGCGATATCCCAAAAATGTGGGGATTTTCGCCGGTTTCCGCGATGCAGCATTCAGATTTGGCTGGTAGCTGTAATTCAATTCGCCACTCAAATCCGTTGCCAGATTGTGCGAATGTACCCACTCCCCCGCCGCGATGGGTTGTGTCGCATGCCCGATGATGTGCCCGTATTTCACTATTTTCGCATTTTCCGGCACATCGTGCAGCGCGATTTTGTGACCGGCAGGCACATCCGTTTTTAGCGAAATTTGTCTGTTATCCACCGTGATCGCATGCCCTTTTTCAAGCGCTTTCACCGCGACAACCACGTTATCCGATTCATGTATTTTTACGATATCCAATGCAATCGTGTTGCTTGCCATTGTTTCTCCCGCCGGAATCCGGCAGTGTATTAAAGATTATACGACGACTTTACCAGATCATAAGTCAACGCCCTGCTCATCGCCACAGCATCATCCATGTCAATGATGTGCCGCGCAACCAGCCCCGCCAGAAAATTGCAATCCATTCGCCGAGCGACATCGTGCCGCGCCGGAATCGATGGAAACGCCCGTGTGTCATCGTTGAATCCGACAGTGTTGTAAATCCCCGCCGTTTCGGTAACCATTTGCCGGAAGCGAATCATGCCTTCGATGCTATCGTGAAACCACCACGGCGGACCGAGTCGCATCGCCGGATAATGCCCCGCCAATGGCGCCAACTCGCGCGAATACGTCGTTTCATCCAACGTAAATACGATCACGCGGAACGCGGAATTGTTGCCGTATGTATTCAACAGCGCGTGCAAATTGCGGGTGTATTCGGTTTGCATGGGGATATCCGCGCCTTTGTCCAGCCCGTATCGGTTGAAAATTGCGGCGTTGTGATTGCGCATCGAACCGGCGTGAATTTGCATCACCAAACCATCGTCGCAGCTCATCCGGGCCATTTCCATCAGCATGTGCGCGGTGAATGCGGTTGCATCGTCGGCAGATGCATCGCCAGCCAACGCACGACCGAAAATGCGTTCGGCGTCGTTCGCAGTCAACGCCTGCGTGAAAGGCGTTTCCACGCCGTGATCCGTTGCAACCGCGCCCATCGATTTGAAAAATGACCGCTGCTTTTCCAGCGCACGGATAAAATCGCGATACGAATGAATCGCAATGCCGGAAACATCACTGAGCGCGTTGAGATTGGCGTGCCAGTCCGGTCGCCGCAAATCCGTTACGCCATCGGGGCGAAACGTCGGCACAATCCTGCCGTTCCATCCCGATTCCTGGATTTTTTTGTGATGCGCTAGATCCGATTCCGCAGCGTCGGTTGTCGACAGCACCTCGATATTGAAGCGATCGAACAGCGCGCGCGGACGAAATTCCGGCGACTGCAATTTTCCGGCAATCTGGTCGTAAATGCGCTGCGCCGATTCGCTGTCCAGCTTTTCGGTGACGCCAAAAACGTCCGAAAATTCGTGCGCCAGCCAAATGCCCGTCGGCGTTCCGGCATACAAATAAAAATGATTCGCGAAAATCTGCCAGATTTTCCGGTGATCGGTTTCCACCGCCGTGCCGTCGCGGGTGGGAATGCCGAGGTTTTCCAGCGGGATTCCCTGCGAATAGAGCATCCGGAAAATGTAGTGATCGGGAATGAGGATCAATCCGGTCGGATCTGGAAAAGCGGCATTTTCGCTGAACCACGCGGGTTCGGTGTGCCCGTGCGGGCTGACAATCGGCAGATGTTTGATGCCCTCAAACAGTTCGCGGGCGATATCCCGAATCGCCGGATTTGCATCAAAAAAGCGATCCGGATGTAATTTTAACGGTTTCACAACTCCCTCTGAATTTCTTCAAATTGTGTGGAAAAAATTTTGATATTGTCAGCCTGAGCCCTTCTTTTTTACGAAGCTTACCCATTTGACCAAGTGCCAGAATCCAGAATCCAGAATCCAGAATCCAGAATCAAAACCCGAACCACTGCGGCACGATCATCGTCAGCGCCGGAAAATAGGTGACGATAAACAGCACCACAATCATCGCAGCGAAAAACGGCAGTAGCGGTTTGATCACCTGCGTGACGGTCGTTTTGGCAATGCCGCAGCCCACGAAAAGGCAGGTGCCAACCGGCGGCGTGCAAATCCCGATACACAAATTCATGATCATCACGATGCCGAAATGAATGGGATGAACGCCGAGGCTTTCCATAATCGGAAGGAAAATCGGCGTGAAAATCAGGATTGCCGGAGTCATATCCATAAACGTGCCGACAATCAGCAAAAAGATGTTGATAATCAATAAAATCATGAACTTATCGTTGGTCAGGCTGAGCAATCCCGCGCTGATATCCTGCGGGATATTTTCATACGCCATCGCCCAAGACATCGCCATCGATGTGCCAATGAGCAACATCACCACTGCGGTTGTGATGCCGCAATCGAGCAAAATCTGGGGAATTTCACTGAGCTTAACTTCTTTATAAACAAAGACGGAGAGGATGAACGCATACACAACAGCGATGGCTGCGGCTTCGGTTGCGGTGAAAAATCCGGCGAGAATACCGCCCAACACCAGCACCACCAGAAACAGCGGCGGCAGCGCCACAAGAAATTTTTGCACGCTTTCCCGCAGCCCGAAAGTAACGCCTTTTCCGTAATTGCGTTTGATGGAAATGACACCGCTGACAATCATCAACCCGATGCCCATCAAAATGCCGGGAATGAATCCGGCGAGGAAAATTGCCGCGATAGACACTGCGCCGCCGGTCGCCAGCGAATACACGATCATCACGTTGCTCGGCGGAATGAGCAGCCCGGTTGTCGCGGCGGTGATGGTCACCGATGCGTTGAAATCGCGGTCGTAGCCCTCTTTGTTCATCAGCGGAATCATGAATCCGCCGACGCTGGAAACCGCCGCAACCGCAGAGCCGGAAATCGCGCCGAACAGCATGCAGGTCATCACATTCACATACGACAACCCTCCGCGAAACCTTCCAAAAATCACATTCGCGAAGTCGATCAATCGCTGCGCGATGCCGCCACGCCCCATCAGCAACCCGGCGAGAATGAAAAACGGGATCGCCAGCAGCGCAAAACTGTCGATGCCGGTTGCCATCGTGTGCGCCACAATTTTCAGCGCGGGCAACCCGCCGATGGTGAGAATCGTGAACAGAGTGGATAAGCCAATCGCAAACGCGATGGGCACATTGAGCATCAGCAACACCGCAAAACTGGATACCAAAACGATTGTTGGCCAATTCATATCAAATTCCTAACCCGTTTTTTTCAGTTGATTGAGTTTTGCCAGTGCTTCGGCGAGAATTTCCAGCCCGTACATCACGATAAAAAATCCTGAAATCGGCACGGCGAGATAGACATATCCCAATTTGATGCCGGTTGCCGGCGCGGTTTGTCCGAGTTTGAAGGTCAGCGAAACCAGTTGGATGCCGCCAACCAGCAGCACCGCTACCGCAAATCCGGTGACAAACAGCGCCGCAATTACCGCAGAAATGAATTGCGATTTAGGGTCGAGCCGCAGCACAAAATAATCGATCCCGAGATGCGCCCGCCGCCGCAGCGCAACGCCCGCGCCGAGCAAACCCACCCAAATCAGCAGATACGTCGCCAGTTCTTCGGTCCAGTTGCTCGGATTTTTGAGCACAAAACGGGTGATCACCTGCCACACCACATCGAGCACCAACAGCCCCATTACCAACGCTGTAACCGTTTCCAAACCTTTGTCCAAACTTTTTTTCAATTGTTTTAGCATAATTACTCCACCGCCTGAATATCGGTTGCCAGATTGCCGATCACCGTGCCGTCAAATTCGCGCCACAGCGATTTCACGCGCTCCTGAAACGGTTGTTTGTCCGGCGTGAACACCTGCAACCCGTTTTCGGTCATTTTTCGCATGCTTTCTTCCTCAAAATCCCGCCACAATTTCCGCTGGTATTCCACCGACGCTTCGGCCGCCGCGGTCAGCACTTTTTTGTGCGATTCGCTCAGCCCGTTCCACATGTCCGTGTTGATCAAAATGACATCCGGCACGCTCGTGTGCTCGTCCAGACTGTAAAATTTGCAAACCTCGTAATGGTTGGATGTAAACAAGCTCGGCGGATTATTTTCCGCGCCGTCCACAACGCCCTGTTGCAGCGATGTGTATAATTCGCCCCAGGAAATCGGCGTTGCGGATCCGCCCAACGCATCGATGAGCTTGATGGCCATCGGGCTCTGCTGCGTACGGATTTTCAATCCGGTGAGATCGTCCGGAGACAAAATCGGTTTGGCGGTACTGTAAAAACTGCGCGAACCGGCGTCGTAATATGCCAATCCTTTGAGCATCAAATGTTCGCCGGATGCCAGAATTGATTTGCCGATATCGCCGTTGAGCACCTGCCAACGATGGTCGTAATCGCGGAACAGATACGGCAGTGCAAAAACCTTGTATTCGTCGAGAAACGTTTCCAGCATGCTGGTGGATACCTTGGTCATCGCGATGGCGCCGAACTGCAATTTCTCGATGGATTCTTTCTCGTTGCCCAATTGCTCGTTGGGATAAATCTCGATTTTCAGCGTCGAATCGGACATTACCCATGCTTTTCGCGCCATGAATTCCATCGCCAGATGCACCGGATGATTTGTCGCCAAACCGTGCGCCATTTTCAATTTGACCACATTGCCTTGCTCGCCGCAACCGCTCAACATCAGAAAAAACAGCAGGTTGGAAAGCAACAGCCATCGCACCGGAAAAACCGTTTGTTGAATCGAAGCCATCGGTTGAACCTCTGTTTTGTTCATCGTAGATCACCCATTTCGATGAAATCCATATCGGTGAACGCCTGATTTTCGCCGCCCATGCACCAGATGAACGAATAATTGCGCGTGCCCGCACCGGAGTGGATCGACCAGCTGGGCGAAATCACCGCATCGCCGCTGCGCAGTACGAGATGCCGCGTTTCTGCCGGTTCGCCCATGAAATGGAATACGCGGGCGCTTTCGTCAACATCGAAATAGAGATACACTTCCGAACGGCGCTCGTGGGTGTGTGGCGGCATGGTGTTCCAAACGTTGCCCTCCGCCAACTCGGTAATGCCCATGACAATCTGGCAACTGTCGCAAACGCCGGGGCAAATCATCTGATAGAGCGTGCGTTTATTTGCGTCGCCATCGCTGCCGAGATCAACGATGTTCGCTTCTTTTTTGGTGATTTTTTTGGTGGGATACGCCGCATGTGCGGGATAACTCATCACATAAAATTTTGCCGGATTTGCAGGATCGTCGCTGGCAAATTGGATGGATTTGCTGCCGCGCCCGATGTACAGGCAATCTTTATTCGCCAGCGAATAACCAGCCGAATCAACTGTAATTTTGCCACTGCCGCCAATGTTGATCACACCGATTTCCCGCCGTTCGGCGAAGTAGTCCGCCCGCAGTTCCGCCGCGCTGGTCAACGACAGCGATTCGATTGTCGGCACCACCGATCCGACAATCGTGCGATCCACATCGACGTAATGCAGCACAATTTTTCCCGGCGCAAACAAATCGTCCAAGAGATACGATGCGCGAAGCTCTGCCGTGGTCATTTTTTTGCAACTGTTTTTATCCCCCAAATAGCGTATGTTCATAAAATTGCCTTTCATTTATTGTCGCGGAAATGGTTTCAATCCGCTCATTTGGTTTGTTGCTTAATTGTTCAGTCGAAAGCATATTACATGGAATACACATCAAAATAAAGTTTTTAACTGTTAATAACTGTTAATTTTTAGCAGAACAATATCTGTATAAGGTAATTTGATATAGTTTTTAAATAGTGTATAAAATTCTTGAAGTGGGTTCACTCTATCGATTCATCGTTGCGATAAATATTAACTTTTGATAAAATCATCAGAATTGGTATATTTTCTGGCTAATGTTAAAATTAATAAACTGTCATCAACTCTCAATTGGTCGTCCAGTAATTACATTATGATTGATCCTCAGATTCATCAAAAATATCTCGACAAGGTTATCAACAGCAAAGAATTTTCAAGCTCGGCAATTTATCAAAATTACCTGAAGTATCTATTTGATTCTGCCGTTCAGGAAAAGGGGTTAAAAGAGACCACAATCGCTATCGAGTTTTTCGAAAAGCGCTCGGATTTTAATCCGGCGTTCGATACGACGGTTCGTTCGCACACATACAAACTGCGTAAAAAGCTGGAAACCTATTATCTCAAAGAGGGTCAGGACGACAAGTATCGGCTTCGGATTCCCAAAGGTCATTACAAACTGACGGTCATTCCCCACAGTGAAGCGGACATTGAAGGCGAAAGCCAGCTCATCGACAAATTTCTGCAAAACAAATACTATATTTTGGCGATTGCCGCACTGTTATTGCTCACCGGATATTTGTTTATTCGCAACCAATCCATTGACAGCAAGCTGGCGGTTTACGAAAAACCAATTGAAAAAAACAACATCTGGTTTGATTATCTCGCATCGGATTTGCCGATCCTGATCGTGATTGGCGATCACTTTTTCTTTCACGAGGAAAGCAAACTGTATCCTCAGTTGCTGGCGATTCGCGATGGCAAAATCAATTCGGGCGATGATTTGAACAAATTTCAGCAGGAACATCCCGAATTGCGGTTGAAACCGGCTGACGAACCGTATTTCCCCTATCACAGCGTCTGGAGTTTGCCGCCTGTTTTATCCATGTTGCAGCAAAAAAACAAGAGAATCGTACTGCGAAAATCATCCTCTCTGGGTACGCAGGTGCTGGATGAATACAATATTATTTATCTAGGTAGCATTAAAACGCTGTATGTTTTGAACCACATGTTGATGAACACACATATATCCTATGAAATTTCGCCACATAAAATTATCCACTCACAACCGGACACATCCTCAGCCGAGGAGATTTTCAAAACCAGCGAACACTCTCCTGGACCAAATGATGATCTGGTTATCGCCCTGAAAATTCCCGGTCCGGCGAAAAATCCGGTGTTCATTCTGGCATCGTATCATTCGTTGGGAACGCCGGAAATTGCCAATTACCTGACCAATCCGGTGACGCGCCGGGAACTGGAGAAAAAGTTTATCGAGAAATTTGGGGAAGTGCCTGAATTTTTTGAACTTGTGTTCCGCGTAACCGGCATAGACAAAACCGCTTACTCCACCGAATTGTTGATTTTTGACAAACTGAACGTGCCAGTCGATTAATCCGGCTGCTCAATCATGTATTTGCTGAGTGCATGATTCATCGCTCGCAGCGCATTCACCGCCAGTCGCGCAATTTCGGTTGCGCCTTTCTCACTGAGATGTGTGATGTCCTGTTTTCCTTCCGGAAATTTTTCTGAACTACCCGCAGCTATCCACAAAAACATTGCTTTCGAACCCTCCGGCCCCGCGTGTTGAACCAGTTGTTCGGTTTCCCACTGCAAATCGACGAATGACACATTCATTTCGTTGGCAACCATACGCATTGTCATCGGATAACCCCCGTGCGTGTCTATGAGTGTGCCAAATTCATTAAAATTCCTGCGGACGATGGAACTGAACACCACCGGCGCTGCCTCTTTTTCGCGACTTTCGCAGACAAATTTTTCGAGATAGCGGCGATAACCGGTATGCGGAGCGGTAAATCGTTTCGGATCGTTTGCTTTCTGATCGTTATGACCGAACTGGATGAACACAAAATCGCCGGGTTGCAGCGAATCGAGAACAGCTTGTCAGCGCCCCTCTTCGATGAAACTTTTGGTGCTGCGTCCGTTTCGCGCGTGATTGTGAATCATTACGGTTTCGCTGAAAAATCGGGGCACCATTTGTTCCCAACCACGTTCGAGATTGTGCTCAGGATCTGGTTTGACAAACATTGTGGAGTCGCCAATCAGCCAAATATTCACCGACTCCTCGGGTGAATCAACTGCGAAAATTGACAGCGTTAATATCAGTAAAAACAATCGTTTCACATAACTTCGTGGTTATCGTGCCATCCAGCCGCCATCAACCAGCAAAATATGACCATTCACATAATTAGATGCATTAGATGCGAGGAATACTGCTGCGCCTTTCAATTCATCCGGCGTGCCCCATTTTCCGGCGGGAATTCGTGCGCTGATTTCTGCGTTCCGGGTTTCATTTGCCCGCAACGCGGCTGTGTTGTCCGTGGCAAAATAGCCCGGTGCAATCGCGTTGATTTGCACATTGTATTTCGCCCATTCGTTGGCGAGCGCTTTGGTGAGTTGGGCAACACCGCCTTTGCTGGCGGCATACGCCGGTACGGTAATTCCGCCCGAAAAACTGAGCAGCGAGGCAATATTGATGATTTTCCCGCGCTGTTTTTCGACCATCACTTTTCCCGCTTCGCGGCAGAAACGGAACAGCCCGTTCAGATTGGTGTTGAGCACGGCGTCCCAATCGTTATCGGAATACGCAACTGCCGGCGCGCGGCGAATGGTTCCGGCGTTGTTCACCAGAATATCAATGGTTTTAAATGCCGACAGCGTTGCGGCGATTGCCGATTTGATATCGCCAGCATCCGCGACGTCGCATTTCAGCGGCAGCACTTTTCTGCCGAGCTTTTGGACTGCTGCCACGGTTTCGTCGAGATTTTTGAGATTGGTGCTTACTGCCACGATGTCCGCACCCGCTTCAGCCAAACCGATGGCCATCCCCTGCCCCAGCCCGCGACTCGCGCCGGTGACAATGGCCACTTTGCCATCCAGCCGGAATAAATCGATGATATTTTTTTGAGCCATTTTAAATCCCGCTAATTTTTTTCTGTTAAATTTTACTTTCGAATCATTTGTTTTTAATGGATTTAACCAAAAAATCACTGACAATTTCAACCGTCGGATTAAACCACGGATGAAACAGCCAGAACGGATGCGGCGTGTCCGGAAGGGTGTGTACTTCGCTGTAAATGCCGAGCGAATCGAGTTGGTCAATCATTTCATCGCGTCCCGCATGAAAGCGCGGAATGGCGCTGTTCACAAACACAATCGGCGGTGAAGATGCGTTGACATATCGCAGCGGCGAGGCTTCCGCCCACAATTCCGTTTTTTCGTGATAGCGACCGCCGAACCACGCGCCTGCGGCAGAAGGATTTTTCCGGAGATCATCCTCAAATTGGCGAACGTATTCGGAGGTGAAATCTACGATGCCATCGATATTGACCACCGCCTGCACCGCAGCGGAAAATTCCCGGTTTTCGCTGTTGTCATCGAAAATCGCCAGCCCGCTGGTAAATCCGACCAGCGTCGCAAGTTGCGCACCGGACGAGCACCCTAAAATGGCAATTTTTCCGGATCGATGGTGTATTCGTCCGCGTTTGCGCGCAGCCAGCGAAGCGCCGCTTTTAAATCGTGAACGGCTACGGGATATTTCGCCTCCGGCGATAGCCGGTATTCGACCGTTGCGGCAACGTAACCGCGCGCGGCAAGTTGCTGCGCCATCGGAACGAGGTGCGATTTATCGCCGGATCGCCAGCCGCCGCCATGCACCAGCAGGATTGCCGGATGCGCCGATTGTTCATTTTTCTCCGGCAAAAAAATATCGAGATGCAGCTCGCGTTCCCCGATGATTCGATACACCACATTGCGTTCTTCGGTGACATTTTCCGGCAGCGAATCCCGTACTATTTTGATGAACGGGAAGCGCGTTCGCTCCTTTTCGAACACGCTGCGGACGGTGAAAGACGTGTCGCGCGGCACGGACAATCGCGACTGCGCAGCCAATCCGCCGATCAATAGCAGCGCAACCAACACACTGTTTTTTATGGAATTATGATTCAAATTCAGAAGTTCACCGTCACCGGTTGATTCATTTTTTCCACCAGATCATCCAGATATTTCATGAATTCCGATTCTGTGCGAATGCCGCCCGGCTCCAGCTCCCACGCCGCCAGAAAATAATATTGCAGCTTTCCGTTTTTGGGTTTGAGCACCACAACTTCGCTATGGTCGTCGCTTTCAAACGACAGAAAATCCGCCTGCCGGAAGAGCACCGCCATTCCCAAATTGTCCGCGTTCAAACTCTGTTTTCCAAATGTGGCGAGGTAGCCCCAACTGCCGGCGTTCACGGATTTGTTGAGCAGCCGCGTTTCGGGATGTTTGACGATGCCCGTGCACAGATTTTCGGGATTGCCGGAAATTTGCACATCGTGGCGGGTGAGACGGCTGCCCGCGGTGATCGATAAATCGGAAATCAAATTGTATGTTTCCCCGGCAATTTCCCAGCCGGAATACACCGTGCGGATTTGCGAATAAATCGCGCCGTTGGCGAGCACATCGCTGCGAAGGCTGTCGGTTTTTGCCACGCGATGCGCTTTGCCATCGTGCCACATGCCGATCGAACCGATGCCCAGCGATTCGCCAACTTTGAGGATGTCCATCCCCCAATCACTCATCTCGTGATACGAATCGAAGCCGTCCAGCCCGACATTTTGCAACACCATTTCCGGGGTTGTTTTGCCAAAAATGTCGGTGGCGTTGCGCCAGTCGAGATAAAAGCGGTAGCCAACCTTGTCCGATTCCCAACCCGGGCCCTCGTATCGGATAAAATAGGAGTGATCGGTGTGCTCGGGCGGCACGCGCAGCGATGTCACATTGCGAAATTCCCCGTCGATATATTTGCGGTTTTCGAAAGATCCGCCAAATTTATGGGCAATTTCCGCCTGCGTTCGTTTGGGATAATCGCGCATTTTTGCGCTGGTTTCCGCAAAAAACAGGGTGAGTTGTTGCTGTTGGTTCGCGGTAAAATCCGCCAGCACGGCAATTTTTTCGGGGGAGCCGTCGCCATCTGCATCGATTGCCTGACCGGGCAGCTCGGTTTTTCCAGCGAACGCCACAAACGCGGCGGGATTGAATGTCGGCTGCGCAGCTTTGATTTTCGAGATATCCAGATAAATCAGCTCGTCCTGACGGGAAATTGCAGCGGGATTTTCTAACGCAATGTTCACCGATCCGGGATATGCCGATTGGATTTCCGCCGTACCGGCTGATTCGCTATTGCAGCCCAAAAACAGCGCCGGCAGCAGCGCAAACAGTAGTGACAACTTTTTCATAATAAATATCCTTTTATGTGGGCGTTATTGTTCAACTTTTGGAATAGCGAACGATGCGCCAATGGAACGTTCCGTAATATATGCTGTTGATGCGATGATATCGCCGGAAACCAGCGCCATAAATCCGGCGAGGTCATCCGGCAGAATCGCTTCCACAGAAACAAACGTTAATCTGTTGATATCCAAAAATCGCTGTTGAAAAATACGAAACGGCTTTCCGGCGGCATTCTCGAAAACCGGTGTGCCGCGAACGCTGACGATTTCATCAAAAGTGAGAATCAGCGACGTGCCGCGAATTTCCGCAGCCACAACCTTGATCGGCGCGCGATTTTCCGGGTCCCATTTTCCGGCAAACGTCCACGCCGCTGTGATCATTTCCGGCGACGGACTGTCCGCTGCGGTGTGTAGATTATCCGCCAGCCAACCGAATGATTCTCCGGATTTTTGGCTGTTGTAAAAATAATTCCTGTCTGAAAAATACGCCGGATTGTTGCGCAGCGTATCTTCGGGATAGATTTTCCGGAAGATCGGCTGATCCGCCATGTTTTCCGAAAAACGGCAATCGAGCAGATAAAACTGGGCGTCGTAATGGTGCCGCCCCAACTGAAAACCCGGCACGCCGTCGAAATCGGAATTGCGGATCACCAATTTCTGTCCGGGATCGTAACCGCCGGCGTGCCAGAGCGCTGCCGTGGCTTTAACTTCGTAAAATTGCGAATCGCGAATAAAACACCAGCCACGCGGACAAACAAAATCCACCGCGCCTTCAAACCGGCAATTCGCATGATAATACATCCCGTTTTTGTATTCCCACAGCGAAACCGTGTCCGCGCCTTTGCTTAGCACATTGCAATTTACGATGACGGTTCGCGTGCCTTTCCCGTACACCGCGAATGCGTGTGAAACGATTTCCAGCTGCGAATTTTCGATGGTGAGATTATCCAGCACCACATCATCGCCGTGAATGTTAACGACCGCCGGACCGATGCAATCCGTTTTCGCGTCCCAATCCGAACGCAACTGGCTGAACCGGATAATTGTGCTGTCCCGGCTTTCGCCACGCAACGTGATGTAATTTTGGGAGATGCGGATTTTCTCTGCATACACCCCGTTTTTCACAAAAATGACCACGCGCGGATAGGAAAATGTGGTGACTTTCATCAGCGCTTCGGTAATCGTGCGCATCATCGCCGTTGCCGGCGGCATCCACAACAATATCCGCATGTCCGATCGCCAACAGTGGAATCGCAGCGAGCAAGTTGATTAAAAACAGCAGATTACGAAAGCGGCTTTTCATAGTTTTCATCGCGACTGATTTTTAGTGAAAAACTATACGCCCGTCGGAAACAGGCGTATGGCTGTGTAAAAAATATTTTCTCAGGTTAATTCTATTTCATGAACATCATTTTTTCGTTTGGGAAAAATCGCCGGTTTGGAGGCGGTAAAAATAAATGCCCGATGAAAATTCCCCGGTTTTGAACACCACGCTGTGGCGCGCCCGGCGGGCAGTTGGTTGTCCACCAGCGTTGCGACAAGCTGACCCAACATGTTGAAAATCTGCAAGGTTGCATGCCCGGATTTGGGCATCTGGAATGCAATGGTCGTGCTCGGGTTGAACGGATTCGGGTAATTCTGCGAGAGCGCGTAAGTTATTGGCAAAGCTTGACTTGGATCATCGTCATTGATGCTCAAAATCGGCTCATCGACAAACAAGCTGTCCGGGATGATGCTTTCGCCGGGCGCGTAAACGCCAGAAGTGTCAAAAATGAACCAGTCGAGATAAAATCCGTAGGTGTTGCCGTCGCTGCCATCGCCCCAGCGCAGATCGTTGGTTGAATTGGCGGCGGCGGTTGCTCCACTCAAAAACTGCACGGGCTGCTCATCGAGATACACGGTCGATGTCCCGTTTTGGAAGGTGATGCGATAGGTGTGCCAGCCATCCGTGCGATACCCCAGTGGTGCGGCAACATCCGCGCGATCAAGTTCAACCTGACCGTCGGGGAACACAAAAGCCGTTCGCGGAGCGCACCATCGCGATATTCCACCTCAAATGCGCGATCGTAATCAGTTGGATAGATTGGCTTTACGCGAAATGCAACGGTAGCGCCGTCCGCCGGATTCATGTTCCAGTCGAGCCCGTACATGATCCGGTTGGCGCCGGGCGTTTTGAATTCGAGCAGTTTGTTGCCGGGGATTTCCGGATCATCGATTACCCAAACAGTCGTGTCCGGCGGCGTGACCACATTATCTTCGAGAAACGCTGGAATATTTTCTGCCGGCAGCACGCTGGCATCGTATACTTGCCATTGCTGCCCGGGACTAACAAAACCGGCTCTGCCCGCGCCAGCCTGAACTATCGCAGGCACATCGGCTGCGTTATCGGGCGTATATAAATATGGCGGTTCGGGGGCATCACCGCGGGTTTCCGGCGCGTTGACGCAATTATCAAAAATATTGTTGCGTTCCACCAAATCGCCCTGTGCAGAAACACCGACATTCACCAGCGTCGGGTTGTCCACATTCAAAAGTAGTTGCTTTCCACCAGCACATTGGCGTCCATTGTGGAGCCGACGCCGTAATTGTTGCCGACATAATAATTGTTGTAAATATGAGCCAAAGCCGAAAATCGCACCCGAGGGTGGCGCTGAACCGTATCATTGAACCAGTTGTGATGATAGGTTACATGGAATTTCCCGGAATCCTGCGCGGCGTTGTTGTCGTCGTGCCCAATCAGGCTGGTTTTATCGTGATTGCTGAACGTATTCCACGAAACCGTGATGTAATCCGAACCGCGTTTGATATCCAGCAATCCGTCGAACGAACTGCGCAAATCGCAATGATCCACCCAGATGTGATGCGATCTTTCCTGAATATTAATCGCATCGTCGTTGCTGTTTTCAATGAGTAAATTGCGGATGATGATGTTCGAAACATTGGACATGTTCAATCCACTGCCGGTAATAACACCTTTATTTCCAACCCCTACGACTGTTTTGTTGGAGCGAAAGGGTGCCATGCTGGTCAATTCTATCGTATCCACAACCTGAATAATAAAAGGTTCTGTCTGAAAAATATAATCTAAAAAATCCGCTGTTGAATTTACAGTAACGATCGATCCGCCGGCGCCGCCTGTTGTACCGTTTTGTCCCAGTGTGTTTTCACCAGCAAAACCTTCCGGAATGGCATTTTGTGCGATGATCTTATTATTAAAGAACAGCGTTATTATTAACAATAGCAAACATATGATATCCAATATTGAACATTTTGATTTTTTCACAATTTTCACTCTGTCATTTTGGGTCGACCAGATAGGTCAATTTGAATTTTCCATTCAGATCATTTATTGTCATGAAAGAATTCTATAACAGAAAAACAAACGGACTGGCTGAAGTTACTTTTCAATAATTTCAAACTACCTTTTTTACTCACATAAACTGTTCAAATAATTTTCCAAATTTGTATATCCGTCACCATTGTTATCTTCATTACGATCAGCCGGATTTGCGGGATCGAGGTGGTTGTTAATTTCCCAATCATCAGCCATACCGTCGTGATCCTGATCAGAAGGTGCAACGGCAGTATGCAATTTTGGCCATCCGCCAACTGAAAGTTGCGAATCAATTATTCCGGTTTGCGGACCGTAACTATCACCAAATCCGGCTGTGCCGGACCGAACTTCGTAGATGATTCGTTGATCAACCGGATCGCGTTTCGGATAAATCGCACCCGCGTATGCGAGCACTTTTTCAAAAGCTTCTGCAGCAGTTTCTGTGCTGATTTTCGGGGCGTTGAAGGGCTTTTCAGCAATCGTAATGTTATCGACATATTTGCCCTGTACACCGCCGGCCCAGTTATTTTTCGAAACTTCTGGATAACCTGTAACAAAATTTTCTGCGATATACCAACTGCTGGTAGAATCCCACGGTTCAACGATTCGGTTCTTATGTATGGATCCCGGACCTGATTTGTAATAATTGCCAATCAGATTGTGCTGCCCTCCTTCACCGCCATATGCACTATTGAATCCCCAGTTGTAAATCACATTATTACGGAAGTCAACAATTTCCGAATCCGGCTCATGATGATAGCGGCTGCCATGAAAACGCGGATTTCGGCTGGCATTATGTGCAATCAGGTTATGATGAAAAGTTGCACCTTTTCCGCCCCAGATACCGCCATAACCATGATCACCTTTTTTGTGGAATGAACGGTGCAAACTTTCGCTGATGATACACCACTGCATCGTACTGTTGACGTTATCCCGAACAGTTGCCGTTTCATCGATCCCCCAACTTATGGAGCAGTGATCGATTATTATGTTTTTTTGAAAAATTGAAGTGAGTGCATCTTCTTCCTGGCGATAGACATCTCCGAGCCGCAATCGCAAGAATCGGACAATGACATTGTCAGCTTCGATGATGAGGGGAAAATTTCTGATGCAGATACCATCTCCAGGCGCAGTTTGGCCGGCGATAGTCAAATTTCCTTGAACAATTCGCAGAGCAGATTGCAATTCGATGGTACCGGAAACACGAAAGACAATGGTACGGCAGCCTTCCGATTCAATAGCCTTGCGCAAACTACCGTCACCAGTGTCGTTCAAATTAGTCACTTCCAGAACGATGCCGCCGCGTCCACCACTGGTATATTGCCCAAACCCTTCTGCCCCGGGAAAAGCTAATTGCCGGGCATCCAGGTTTATCGAAAAGAAACATACCATGCAGCTGATGATCAATCTGAACTTAATGAGTTGATATGACTGAAACAACATTAGCGATACCCGCGTTTTAATAATCGTTTCTAACGCATCACAATTCACTTATTTCAATGCTGTCCTTGTCCGTTTATGTAAACATCGTTCAAATTTAAATTTAAATAATGGCTTAAAATGTTGCCGTCTTCAACACCATCAAAACGGCATTGAGTGAGATATAAATTTGTGATAGGCGATCGTTCATATCCATCCAACGCAAAGGCGTATTTGCTTTTTTTACTTGTAACATTCTCAATGAAAATATTGCGAACAACCGGTGTGAACTTGCCCACATCGCCTTCACCGTAATAAAAATTGATGCGAACAACGGCGTCACTCACCTCGCCGACAGTCACGTTTCGCATGAATACATTTTCCACTACCCCACCCCGCAGGGAATTAGTTTTGATGCGCAGCGCCCGGTCCAGATTTGGGCTGTCCATCACACAATCTTCGATGAACACGTTGCGCACATCGCCGCTCATTTCGCTGCCAATAACCACGCCGCCGTGCCCGTCTTTCATGTTACATCCGGTTACGATAATATTTTCGCTGGGCATGTTCACCCGCCGGCCATCGGCGTTTCGCCCGGATTTTATGGCGATGCAATCATCACCCGTATCAAAATAGCAATTTTTGATGAGCACATTCCGGGAAGATTCCGGGTTGCAGCCATCGTTGTTCGGGCCGTGGCTGATCACTTTTACATTTTGAATGGTTACATTTTCGCTCAAAACGGGGTGAATGACCCACATTGGGGAACGAATGATTGTCAAGCTATCTATCAATATATTCTTGCACTTATATGGTTGAATAAAATTGGTGCGTAAATATTTACCTTCACCAAAAATACGTTCTGCTACCGGCGTCATTTTTTCCGGCATTTCGTAAAGTTCGTCGGTAGTTGAATTGCCATTCGGCGTTCCGGGAAGCCAACCATATATTTCCTGACCTTTCCACGGCCACCAGCTATCCGTTCCACCCTGCCCGTCCAGCGTTCCGCTGCCGGTTATCGCAATATTTTCTGCTTCAAACGCATAAATAAACGGTGAATAATTATAGCACTCAATGCCTTCAAAACGGGTGAACACCAACGGCAAATATTTTGCCGGATCTTTGGTGAACCGAACCGTGGCGTTTTTGCTGATGTGCAAATTAACGTTGCTTTTGAGATGGATGGCACCAGTCATAAAAATGCCGGGCGGAACCACAACCCTGCCACCACCGGCGGCATTGCAAGCTGCAATTGCTTTCCGGAATGCCTCGGTGTTGTCTGTTGTGCTGTCGCCGGTTGCGCCAAACTCCGTTACCAAAAAATCGTTGTCCTCAAATGTCGGCGGCACAATCTGGTCCAAAATATAGTCGAGTTTGTCCCAACCGACGGTTGGCTCGGATTTTGAAATATTACATCCTGTGAAAGAAAATGCGACGATCCACATTAAAAATAATCCAAATACCTGAGCTAAATTTCGGAACCGTTTGCGTTGGAGAAGCTGTGTCATTTTCATTGTTTTACTTATCTATTTTAAAGATTCAATTTCCAGATTGGCCAGAATAAATGGACCAACTGCCTTTGTGTCATTGGTTCGGATAAGCTCGCTGATATAATATTCGAACGAACCGTCCCGGTATGGGTCGCCGCCGAGTCCGGCAACTGCGCAGGCGTTGGTGATGTTTACCAAACCCTGCTCATCCACTTCGATAAATTGTTTGAGAATACCGTCGTAGCCTTTTTGGGCAACGCTCCGGTAGCTTTCGTCGATGTATCCGTTGCGCAACGCTTTAAAATAGGCGTAAACATACATCGATGATGCGGAAGATTCCCGGTAATTGCCTTCGCGATCTGGTAAATCGACAATCTGAAACCAAACTCCGGTTCCCGGGTCCTGCACTTTTGCCAGCGCTTCGGCTAAACGTTTGTAAATATTAATGATATCCTGTCGTTTCGGATGATTTTCCGGGATAAAATCGAGCACATCCACCAACGCCATCGCGTACCAGCCCATTGCGCGTCCCCAAAAATGCGGCGAAACGCCCGTTTCCGGATCAGCCCAGCGTTGCTGGCGGCTTTCGTCCCATGCGTGATACAGCAACCCGGTTTTTTCGTCGCGGGTGTGGCTTTCCATCCAGATAAATTGATTGGCGACATCGTCAAACAACGCCGGCTCATCGAACGTTTTGGCAAATTGCGCCAGAAACGGTCCCGCCATATATAGCCCGTCCAGCCACATTTGGTAGGGATAGCGTTTTTTATGCCAAAATCCGCCCTCGTTGGTGCGCGGGTGCTCTCTCATTTGATCGCGCAGCACAAACAGCGCTTTTTTGAATTTCTCATCACCGGTTTTTTCGTACAGCGCAAACAGCGGTTTGCCGGGATTGATGCGGTCGATGTTGTACAGCTCTCTGTCGTAAAGCCAAATGCTGCCATCTTCGCGAACAAATTGATCGTAATATGTTTTCACATAGTTGAAAAATTTGTCATCTCCGGTGGCTTTCCAGACCTCGAGAATAGATTTGAGCACCAAACCCTGGGTGTATTCCCAGCGCGGTTTTTCCTGAAAATCGATCATCCACGGTTCGGGGTTTCGCTGCATCACCGATTCCGCCATCCGTACGGACCATTTTTCCGGTTGTGCTGCTGTTTCCGGTGCTTTTTTCTCAACGCAGCCGGTTGCCAACATTATCAGCGCGAGCGCTATTAACCCATTCAGTGAGAATTTCATTTGCAGATACCCGTTCACGGTTTTTCGATGTCCTGTTCGGTATAATTTCATTTCAATTTGATCAGCGGCGACTGTTGGTTTTCGCCGCTGATCGCTTATTCATCCCAAAAATTCGGATTACTTCATCAAAATCATCTTGCGGGTTTGGCTGCCGTTATCCGTTTTCAGCGTGTAAAAATAAACGCCGGACGGAATATTTGCTGCTTCCCAGGTTGCCCGATAAGTGCCGGGCTGCAATTTGCTGTTTACCAGCGTGGCAATTTTTTGACCGGTAACGTTATAAATATTGAGTTGGGTCAACGAAGTTGTGCCAATGCTGAATTCGATTTTTGTGGAGGGGTTGAACGGATTCGGATAATTTTGCTCCAGTTGGAAATCTTTCGCGATGCCGTTGGGCACGTTTTCGATGCCTACTCTGCCGCCGGCTTCCCACAAATCTTTCAATGCCGGATACCAGTTCAGGTCACCTGCCGGAAATCCGCCGTCTGCGCCGGTGTATGCTTCGGTTGTGTTGGGATATGATACATCCAGCGTATCGTTCATATATTCCCATGAGCGGCGATCGAAATCATCCGTATCGCGATTGAAATTTGCGGTGTTTTTGGTTTTGTTCCCACCGTTGGGATCGCGATACCAATCGGCCATGGCGATCATCACTTCGGGCACGTTGGTAGGCGTGATCAACTCTTTTGTAAACGCGGTTACGGAATCTGCACCCAGTTTTCCGTTGATGTGGTAGGTCAGCGGTGCACCTTCGCCGGTAACGCCGGCGGCTGCATGGCGATTGTAAAAATCCTGAACCGGTGCGGATACGCTGTAATAGTTGCCGCTGATTTCGTAGTTGGTGGAATCATTCGGCACGGTAAAAATCCAGTTCATTCGCGGCAAACCAAAAGCATCGGATTCACCACTTTCGTTGAATTCAGCCTGACGGGATGCGTCTGTGTCGTTTCCGGCAACAAACGAATCGAGGAACAGGTTGTTGGTAATTTTCACATCGTTACCAACCCATCCCAACGCCAATGTGCCGTGATAGGACATGCCGTTTACCAACGTGTTGTGGTCAAAAATGAGCGTTCCGATTGCGCCGGTGCTGCTGCGGTGGCGAATTACACGATCCTGAAAATTCACAAAAGTATTGTTGACCATCACCAGCGAATCGACGGATGTTCCGCGAACATCGATGGCTTTTCCGGCACCAAAATTGGAACGTCCGAGGTCACCCATATTTGAGAATACGCAATCCTGAATGCGGATCAACCGGCAGCTGCCTTCGGTACGGATGTGCTGGCCGCGAGTTTGGGTTAAGATTGAGCCATAAATTTCGAGATCAAATCCGACACCATCCACACGGATCAAACCGGAAGGAATGTTGCCGATTTCGCCAGGAACGGCTTCCACATATCCAACCAAAATGAGGTCTTTTATCCATACATTTCCTGCAACAACGCGGAAAATTTCACCGGGAAAGCTACCGGAGCTGGTGTTGGTAGTCATATAAACGAGCGGACGGGTTCCGGCACCGTCAATGGCACGAATACGAACATCCCATCCGTTGTTGCGGATTGCGGAATTAACCAGATAAGTGCCGTCACGTTCCAGCCAGTACACCCGTTCCAAATCAACGCGATCACCGTTGGCAAGCGTATCGCCAGTGATGATATCGTTTAAATAATTACTGCCAGTAAACGGGGGAATAATCATATCATGCGGGCCCGTTTGGGCAGATAACACAAAGGGTAAACATAATGCAGCAAACAAAATACTCAGACAGCGTAGCTTGATTTTCATCTTAGCCACCTCCTTTTAGTTTAACTGTAAAGATTTATTGCGGTTGGCACACACAAACGATGCACCAACCGGTAAATTTGGAGCTTGTTGTTCAAAGATTGTTAAAGGGTTAACTGAAATCCGAGATCGCCGGAAATACCATAGTGCTGACGATAGTTTTCCAGCGTGAAATTGCGATTAGGGTTTATTACGTTTGAGCCTTCTTTGGTATCGGTCAGGTTATACAAATTCAAATAGAACGAAATCATCGGGTTTAACCGCTGTTTGAGGCTCAGATCCCAGCGAGAAAAAGCGATTCGTTGGCTGAAAGTTGCCGTTGTGCTGTTGGCATCGTTGGTGGTTGAGGAATTGCTGGCAGCCTGATAAAATGTTGAGAGCCGTGCAGAAAAGCCTCTGTAATCATAACCCACCGCAAAATTCCCGATGTAATTGGGTTGTCCGGTCAACTTTACTTTGCTTTCGACGAACTCCCTGCGCGATTGCGGAATGGGAATCGGTCCTATAAAAATAGTGTCTGTTACCAAAATTTGTTGGGGCACATACGTTTCGGTGCGCACAATGGAAACGTTGCCACTTAACACAATATTGCGCAGAAACCTTGGCATTCCCGGCATATAGCGCAAACTGGTTTGCACTTCTGATTCGAAACCCCACACTTTGGTGGGTTTATCGGAATTGTACGGATAGCGCAAATTATAACCGGATGTCACAAATGAATTGGGAATATTATAGTTGATTTCCAAACTATCGAGGAGGTCATACCCTTTAAACTCAAGCCCGTCGATCACTTGAATCATATCTTTAATATCTTTATAAAAAGCGGATACGGAAAACAGACCGTACTTCCCTTCGAAGAACGATGTGTTGACCTCAAAATTCCAGGCTTTTGCGGCTTTCAGATCAGGGTTTCCCAAAATAATGGAATTACCGGAATAAAACGTTCCGGCCTGCCGGGCAATGTAATTTTCCAACCGGTCGTTAAAGTTCGGACGTTGCAATGCGCGATAGGCAGCCAAACGGATTCCCAAAAAACTTAACGGACGATACGTCAGGTGAAAATTCGGCAGCCACACGGTTTCTTTGTGATAGGCGGTTGTATCATTATAAATGCCGGCGGGTACCGGAAAACCGCTCAAGGTTGTCGGGGAATATCGCGAGTTGTAATTGTTATCCTCAAATTCGCCGCGAATACCGGAAATAAGGGTGAATTTCTGTCCGATGTTCAACGTGTTCATCAGATACGCACCGGAAACGCGTTCATCGATATCGTAAAACAGAACATCCGGTTCGCGATTCACATCATATTCATCATTGGTAATATTGTCGAAACCGTTTTTGTTCAGATCATACCACTCGTTGATGGCGTCCACGTTTATCAACGGATACAATTGGTATTTGTCGAACACATCCCGGTCATCAACGCCTTCCAGAAAATTGGTCAGCAACACCAGACCGGAGCCGGCCAATTGCAGGTTTTCAAAACGGGTTCCGGTGAAATCTTTGGGAACGATGGAGCCGTCTTCAGTTTTCACAAACTGCGGGAACGCCATGATATAATACGCGCCAACTTCTTCCGAGAAGGATCGTTCGCGGGATTTTTTGCGATATTTTCCGCCAAATTTCAAATTGCCGGAGAGCGAGTGACTCAAGTTATACGGTTTGCTGAAGTTCAAATACGCGGTAATTTCATTTTCTTTGGCGTCTTCGCCACGGAAAAATGCGTTGTAAAGATAGGCTCTTTCAAAATTATTGTATGCAAAGGGAATGATGTTCACCGGATCGGTTTGGCGCACGTCATCCGAGGGATCGCCCATACCGGAAATCTGCTGATTTGTCACCGGATCGGCAAGCGACGGTTCGTGAAAATTCATGGTGTAATCGTATGGCATTTTGCTGCGAGAGCTGGCGTAAGCCACGTTCCAGTCCAATACCATTCCCAAAAAATTGTTGTCGCCTTTCAAAAATGTGTTAAATGTGGCGATTTCCTGTTCGCGGTCGCGGATGGTGTAAAACAAATCCTCTTTATCTTCGATGGGATAATTGCGTTCGTAAGTGACGTAATTGCGATTGGTAAGACTAAATACGTTACTGAATTTGATGTTTCCGCCATCTGGCGTATCAAAATCAAACAATGCACTGACACCGTTGCGTTTGCGAACTTCGTCGGTGTAAGTCAGCTGAATATCGTTTACCAGCCAGGCAAATCCCCGGCGTTAAAATTATAAGATGGGTCGTATTCTTCATCGCTGCGGATCCGCTGTTCCAGATTCCCGCTGAGTTGAACGCCGACTTTGTCATTCATAAACCGATCGGAATATTTGAGGCTGGTGACATATTGGCCGCATGATTCTTCGATGCCGTTGTATGCGCCGCGGGCATCCAATTTCAGGGTGCGTTTTGCCGGCGCTTTGCGAGTTACAAAATTGATGCTGCCAGCAATGCCATCGCCATCCATATCCGATGTGATTGCTTTGTGTAATTCAATTCCCGCAAGTGACCCCTGCGATATGGTACTCAAGTCTACATCGCGCGCATCTACGCCGGTCGTTGGAACGCGCACACCGTCGATGGTGATGGTGGTAAAAACGGGATCGAGTCCGCGCAGCACAACTTTATTGGCTTCGCCGCCGGATCGCTCGATCGCAACGCCGGGCAATCGCCCGACAGCTTCTGCTGCGTTCGCATCCGGCAATTCCTGAATTTTTTCTTCGGAAACCACATTCATAATTGTTTTGGAATTAATTTGCTGGTTGATCGCGGCAACCTGCCCTTCTGCCTGAGCAGTGATGGTTACTTCTTTGCCCTGCACAACATCGTAAATCAACAAGATGTTAACGGTTTGGGTTTCGTCATCAACCACCTGAATCGATTTGAATTTTTCCTGATAACCGAGATAGCTGACAACGAGCCGGTAGCTTCCTGCTGGAATGCCGTCGATCCGGTATGCGCCATCGGAATCAGTTGATGTGCCAAGTGCCGTGCCCTCCAGATACACGTTTGCACCAATCAATTCATTATTCGTCAAAGAATCGGTAACCAAACCGATCAAACGTCCCTGCCCGAACATCGCGGAGGACAGGAACATGCAACAAACCAGAACATTGAGATGGGACAGCTTCATCTTAATATTGCTCCTTACGCTAAAAATTATTGAAAATTAAATAGAGTGCGTAACTTTGGGGCAACATACCCGGTGCAGGATATAACAGTTACAGATTTCTCAAGTCGCGCAGTGAATTGTAACCAAACTGCAGCAGGATTGAAAGTGTTTAACTGTCAAAACAGTTAACAACATGTAGAAAAAAACGTTAGCTATACTGATTTTCAGCACATTGGCAAACAAAATATTCCGGGGTTGTTTTTCGCACACCTTTTGCAACACTCGTCAATAAAATATTGCAAATTATCGGGCGGATGATAAACTGGCGGATGATTTTACACATAAAACGATAGTTTCAATTGGAAATATTGGCGAATGGTTGCGGTTAAGGCGGGTTAATTTATTTCAATAAATATCAATGGAATAAATTTTGGGGTTGATTCTGAATTATTTTTGTTTTCAATTATGTTAGATTTATTCTGTTGGTAAGCGAGTTCGGTTAAATTCTTTTTTCAATCAGTTGTTTACAATAAATTCCATTTGCGGGATAGTCTCAATTAGCTGAAAAGGGTAAAAAATGCGGGAACAGTTGAGCATTTTTGATTTGATGCAGGATGATTTGCGCAAGCTGTATGATGAACGTGCAGCAATCCAACAACAAATAGATGAAGCACTGAGCAGCGATGACCAGAAGACGTTCGAGCAGTGCAAAAACAGCTGGATGATGTTCAGAAAAAATAAATGGAATACAACTCCGCACCCGCAGCAAAGGCGCAAAATAACCGGCATCGTTTTAATTCAATTTTGGGTTAGAACTCAATATCAGCAGTTTTTTATCAAAGAAAAGTTTCCTTTGCAGATGTATTTATTTATCTTCTTATCACAGGTTCAAAAAAAAACAATGTATTAACAATGATTCTAACCTGCATTTTAATAGTAAATGACGAATCTCTGAATTTATTTAGAAGACTCAATTGATAAAAAATAACTCTTTGCCCAAAAGCAAATTCTGGAAATATATACCTTTTAGAAGATATCTAATATTTGTCTCGGCGATATTCTTCCTGTTCTCAGGATTCGGATTTATCATCGATCTGCTTTCATTAGGTTCATTTTCAGAACTGCTGCTTTTTTTTAATGTAATTTATTCAGGGATTGTTGCAGCATTTCTACGTTTATACTTTTACAAGAAATCTTAAATTCCTTCCTTTTACTATCTTATTTCAGATCGTCGTTGGCATAAGCATCTGGCGAGGAGCCGGGCACTTACCGCTTTCCGAATTTCCCCAAAGAGCATTTTTTGATGCCGTTGGAATTTTAGTGACAATTTTTCTGGGATATATACTGTTTGTTATATTTATAAATAAAGAGGGATTAAGAAATTTTCGACTTCAGGCTGAAATGGACCTTGCGCAGGATCTTCATTCGAACCTTGTTCCAAAACTTGAAATCGTCAATGACCGTTTTGAAATATTTGGCGTAACTAATCCTACTGATGAAGTCGGCGGCGATTTAGTTGACTATTTCGAAAATGGGACTTCTCATACCTGTTATATTGCAGATGTATCGGGTCATGGCGTTGCGGCAGGTTCGATGATGGGGATGTTTAAGAGCACGATCCGTGTTTTATTAAACAAAGATGAACAGCTCAGTTCAATTTTAACTGAAACCAGCCGGACAATTTACAATTTAAAAAAGAAAACAATGTTTCTTACGTGTGCATTCTTGAAATTTAATTCAAATAATACGGTAGAATATTCAACAGCAGGTCATCTTCCGATTTTAAAACTTGCAAATGATTCGAACAATTTTGATGAATTGATAATAAAGCACCTTCCAATTGCCGCGACAAAAGACTGTATTTATACAACAAACAGCACTGTATGTAACAAGAATGATTTATTCATATTGTTAACGGATGGAATTACAGAGACGACAGATAAAAAAGATGAAGACTTTGGGATGGAAAAAGTAAAACAGATTATTCTTAATAACAGACATGATGAATTGTCCCAAATTTATGAAAAAATAAATAATAAGTTAGCTTTATTCGGTAAACAAAATGATGATCAGTCAATTTTGTTAATCAGATGTTTATGATTAGCATAAGTATTCTTTTTCGGTAGTGCGACATTTTGATTGGATAAATTCTTTATTTTCGTATGCTTCGCCTAAAAATGGTGAAGCATAATCAATGAGAATTTCAAATACGGAAAATGCCTGTCAACAGTTGAGATGGGGATTATCAAAAGAAGAAATTGCAGAATGAAAAACTGAATATTTCGATCAGCCGGGTGTTGTTTTTTGAGCCGCTCGCGGACAAATCGAATAGTTTGAAGCGACATGCATATGACAGCTCATCCTAACCTTTGTAAAATGGTAGTATGGGCTTTTTTTATGCATAAGCAAATGTTGTTTTTGACAATTTGCCTAATAATTATTGCGGATTTGGGCTGTTCTCAGTACCTTTTTTATCATAAGACCTATGAACTCGACTTTTGTCAAGAGTTTCCATTGAATAAATTTTTTGAATGAATTTCTTAACTGGCTGATAAACAGTGAGAGACGGTCCCGAAGGGATGCCTTCGGCATAAACCGTGTTGTTGGGTTAATCAATTATATTGAAAACCTTCGATATGATTGGCAAATCTGTTTTATAAAATATTGTATCAGTTGAGGATTAGGTTATGAAAAAAGCATTTCGAGCAAACAGTATCATTTCAATCGCCGGTCTGATTTTGACAAGCTTTTTGTGTGCCACATTTGCGGGGGAGATTCCCGAAAAATCGAATGGTGCGGATGATAAGGAAGTAGCCCCGCTGGTGTTACAGGTGCTTAACTATACAGAGAATCCTGTAGATATCCCGAATCCGGACAGAGGTTTCGAAAGAGGCAATGACGACGCTGCCGGCCGGGGAGCCTTTATCCCTGATAAACCGGGCGGTTCAAATTATTGGGGGTATATGACAGTTCCGGCAAGCGCCAATACCATTTTAGGCCAACCCTTTGAGATGGCTTACGAAATGACCCCGCCGATGTATTTGGGTCCGGAAGGTGTAGGGTTTGAGTATTGCAACGTCCCTGTCGAACCCCGCATCGTTCAGTTCTACCTTGTCCTGAATGAATTCTCGTCGAATGCATGGTGCGATAGCTCCCCGGGCAATCCCGCTGACCATACGCGAGTAGGCGTGGACGGACCCATAACACCCTACGGGCTTGATTTCATCAGAAATCAGCTTGAATTCATACGATCCAAAACCAACAGTGTCGCGCACATACGCGTTTGCTATGATCCAAAAGGCTGGAACCACTTTGTCTGGACTGCTGATAATCTTAACTATGAAGACGACGGTCCCGCATCCGCCAACGAAAAATACTATTATAAGGCAGACTATGATAAACCTGTCGCGCCTGAAAATCGTGCGGCTCACATTGCTAAACCAGTCGCGGGAACATGGAGAGGATCTTCGCCAATATTCAGAATGTGTACCGTGCCCGGGTTTACAGATATGAATTGGGTACAGTATCATTATCATCAGCTCAAGCCAATTTTCCAGGAATACTCAGACATTATATGGGCATTTGATTCGGGCACATTTGGGCCATGGGGCGAAACCCACTCAAATTATGATGCGGAAGTACCTGGCCACTACAAGATCATTTTAGATGCACTGCTGGACGCAGTTCCCGATAGTAAACCGATTATGACGCATATTGGCGGGTTCCTGGATTGGTATAACCGCACATATAAAACGACGTATGACTTTGGTACACTGGACAGCTTCCCCACCCCGGTGCGCGGAACGCCTGAGGCGCGTTTCGGTATGTTCGACGATTCGAATGGCTGGTCAGCAGACGAATATTCTTATGGTGACAATGGCTCATTGACCGAAGGATACAGAATGCTGGCGCATGATCCGATTTTGCCGGGATATAATCCAAACGGCGTGGATCCATCATTAACGCGGCCCGGCGTATCACCGGTTATCGGGTATAATGATTCCGGAACCAACAGGCTTGTAGCCATCCCGGAAGCGTTAGATGATTCGCGGTGGCGGGGCGTATATTTCATTGATTGGGATCGTACTAAGGTGATGAACTTCCTCGGAAAGATGTCCGTCTATGGCGGTGAACAAATCGCGAATGAGCCTGCCTCCGGCACCAACGGCGGCTATGCTCCCGTCGGCGAAAGATTAGATAACCCTTTCAACGACGTCATTTTACGATTCCCTTCCATGTTCTATGAACACAGTATTTCCAAATGGACATATATGTGTATGCAGCAGGGTCCGGGAAGTTTTAAATCGCGGGCAGATTATCCTTATACACGAGAAAGCATTGCTGTGAAGATAACTTACCCATGGAGTGGTCAAACAGTACAGGTTCTTTATGATCCGGTATATGAAGGCCAAAGCGCGTTGGCATATTACCGCGACAGAATGGGATACCGGCTGGTGCTGCGCGAGGCAAAGGCAAGTGAATGGGTAAAGCAAAATGGTACCCTTAAGTTTGAAGGGAAGATACAAAACGTCGGATGGGGTGTTATTTTTAACAAAAAGGCCGTGAAGGTCATTCTGAAATCCAAATCTAACGGGTTTGTATCCAATGCGGTGCTGACAAACATTGACCCGTATGACTGGCAGCCTGCTGAGGCGGGTCCGAATGGTGCAATGCCGGACTCCAGGGCAACGAATACCGCTGCATGGCGCGATGTAAACTTCTCCATTAACATGGACGCATTTGGTGATGTGCCTCCCGGTAACTATGATATTTACCTGAAGATAAATGATCCGAAAGAACAAAGCGCAAACAAGCGCTCCATACGGTTTGCAAATAAGGGAAACAGTTGGAATGTTGACCTCGGTGCAAACTTGATCGGCTCAACCAGAGTTGCCCCTTAGATTCCATCGACTGAAGCGAAAGTAAATGATCAATAATTAAACAACCACTGTTACGCACTCATACAATTTTTGCCTCAGAGCCACAGAGATATCAGAGAGAACAAATCAATTTATTGTTATTTCAATTTTTTAAATAACACTCAACGAAAACAAGGGAAGTGAAGTAGTGTTCTATCATTCCCAGAATCATCCGCTATCATCCGCGTAAATCCTTGGCGAAATAAAAATGCTTTAAAAAATCTCTGTGCGCTTTGTGCCTCTGTGGCTAATAACCCTTAAAGTTAAACAACCTGAAGGAAACATCATGAACAGAAAAGAATTCCTAAAAACAAGCCTGCTTATGGGAGCCGCTTCGGTTCTGACATCATGGATTCCCAAACACTTGCTGGCGGGTAATGATCCCAAACAAAATCCACTCTGGAAGCCGAAGGGGGGCGCCACCATTGCAGAGCTAAATGCGCTGGTTGAAAAATATTACGGTGACCCGGATGATGTCAGCGATGTAGCGCGCGCCCGCAAGATGCAGGCATTCATAATGGAGCTTGCCATCAAGGCGAAGACCCGAAATCCAAACTTTCAGGTTGTTCCGCAAGACACTTTGGAATATGCCCATATCGATGGAAATACAGATAATGCATATGATTGGAATTTTCTTAACTTGCTCGATGGCTGGGGAATTGAAAATTTCAGCCCGACGACGGTAACCCGGCTGGCAAACCTGACCAAAGTAGGCATAAAAGGCACCGCAAACACCAATGGAAGCACCGTGCAAGCCGTTGCTGAGAACCAGAAAATTGCCGCAGAGAATAATATTCTCTGGCACCCGCGCTTAAGTGCGGAAGTGTATCAATCACCGGGGATCGGAAATCCCGGTTATATGCCAATATATTCGCCGTCCTCTAACAGTTACAATATCATCCATCATCCGATACCTGCCGGTGTAGCTCACACCATAAACAGCAACAATGTCGAAAGTATGATGGATGCGAAAAACTATCTCTACATGATCAGCACCGGCAAATACTCGAATTGGCCGGACTGGGAAGCTAATCCCGCCAGTCGTCTGGATATCACCGACACTGCCGGTTATCTGGTTCCGTTTAAAGGCGGACGATTCCAACCGACCGGCACACCTGAGGTGGTTGCGAAAGCCATTGCAGAGCACGGGACGGAATGGGACTTTTTTTGGGTGGCGAAAGGCTATACGAAAGATGAAGGTCGGAAGGCGTATATCGAGGAACTCGCGGCTTCTGAGTGGGATTTATTTTATATAGACGCGCATTACGGCGGTGAATCTCTTACCCGGGAAGAGGTTGAAGCCCTTAAATGGAAACCCCAGGGCGGCAGGCGGCAGGTTGTCGCGTATTTGAGTATCGGCACAACAGAATCGTACCGCTGGTATGCTGATTCGGTCATGGTTGAGCCCGGCACACGATCGTTCCGCCGCGGCACAGTTGAGAACGGCAGATTTATACCCGCCCGCGAAAGATTTAAGGATGATAGTATCCCGAATTGGCAGCTCTGGGCGGCGTACCGCGGACAATACGCCAGTGAATCCACCCCGATTTGGTGGCATCCTGAGTGGCGAGATATTATTATCAGAGGCGGCAGCCCATATAAAAGCCCCAATCATAATCATTCCCAGTTTCCGGATGGCAGATCCTCCATCGACAGGATTGTTGACATGGGATTCGACGGCGTGTATTTAGATAACGTGAGCAGAGCTACCTCGTCCCGTGATAAATGGACTGCATTACAGACCTATAACAACGCACATCCGCGTTGGTATTTGGAACCGTAGTTAGGGTATTTTTCAAACAAAATCTTGAATTGCGAAATCAATTAATATGGAACCCATATGAAAATCAAAATTAAATTTCTTGTATTCTGCTTTGTTCTCTGCGTTGCCGGTGTTGTAACTGCTCAGGACAATCTAGTGCCACAAAGTATTAACTTTACGGAGAATCCGGTTGACATTCCGAATCCGGACAGGGGCTTTTACAGACCCCAAAGCTATGTCATTCCGGTCGATAGCGGCACGCCGGGATTTCCTGATTTGGGAGCCGTTATCAGCGGCACCACGGTCTTTGTGAATGCCAGTATCGTTTATATGGAATTTGACCTGCGAAATTTTTCCTCGAATGCCCCACTCAACAGAATGCCCTTAGGCCCCTGGAGTGCGGAAGGTTCGCTTCCGCCGGATTACGGAACAACGCAGCCCTTAACACCCGTAGCACTCGATTACGTAAGGGCAGCACTTCAAAAAGTAAGAGAAAGCCGGGCAGTTGCCATCGTGAAATTTAGTTATGACGGGCGCGGCTATACGTACAATAATCGCGGCGGATATGACCAGTTCATTCATGATTGCGAACCTGGGGCGCCACAAGGCCGGGTTTGGTATGAAACAGGTGTTGCTAATGAATCTGATTTATGCGGTATCCCCGGTCATGAGGACAAAAACTGGGTGCAATATCACCTTTGGCAGCTTGGCGATGTGTTTGGCGAATTCGAAGACTGCATCATGGTCGTAAAAGCGGGTATCTTTGGTCCGTGGGGCGAAATGCACTCGTCATCATACGCCAGAACCGCTGAGGGTTACCACTGGCTGTTGAAAGCATTGCTGGACTATGTGCCTGCATCCCGTTCAATTTTGGTACATGCGGGCGGCGTCATGGCATGGCATAACGTTGAGTATGGCACCAATTATAGCTTTTCCAATTTAATGCCGGCCCCGGCACGCGGAACACCGGCACAGCGTTTCGGGATGTTCAACGATAGTTATTCGGCGGGTGGCAACTCGTATAGCGACAATGGCTCGCTTTCCGAGGGCTATACATTGATTGGCGGCGATTATGATCGCAACGCTGCGTTAACCTGGATGAGAAATCAAAATAACTTTTATGGCGGTGAATCCGTTGGACCAGGTTCTGACGACAATATCTACCCCAGGCTCCCGAACGCTCTCTATGAAGCCGCGTATGCGCAAACAACGCATTTGAATACCAGTTGGAACCGCCGCACTTATAAACTGTGGGGCGATTTTGTGTATACAGAAGAAAATGTCACCGCACCGTTTACGCCGCCACACGATGGCGTGACCCGAACGGCAATCTTTGACCCGCTCTATGACGGCAGAAACGGAATGGAATATATCCGCGACAGGTTGGGTTATCGGCTGGTGTTGCGAGAAGCGAAAGCCAGTGAACGGGTCAAACAGAATGGCACCCTGAGATTTGCAGGAAAGATTCAAAACGTTGGCTTTGGCCCTATCGTCAACAAAAAAAATGTGTGGGTTATTCTGAAAGCCAAAGACGGTTGCAACGCCTACACGACGCTTACGAACCTCGACGCAAGGAATTGGCTGCCGGACCTGGACAGCCGGGCAACGAATACCGCTGCATGGCGTGATTTGAGCTTCTCAATGGACATGAGCACATTTGGCAAGGTGCCTCCCGGTGACTATGACATTTACCTTAAGATCAATGATCCTAAAGAAACGAGCCCTAACAAACGTTGCATACAATTTGCGAATCACGATATTTGGAATACTTCCCTTAGTGCAAACTTAATTGGTTCGACGAAAGTTGCCCCGTAGATTATATCGGCAAAGGCATATCCAAAAGAACCTTGGCAGCGTAATTCAGATATCGAAATCAAACATTCTGTGACCACGGAACCCGACGGGTATGGGTAGTGCCACATTTTGATTGATAAAATACTTTGTTTTCGTATACTTCACCTAAATGAGGTAAGGCACGACTACGGCACAATATTAGAATAATTGCTAAAAAAGACAAGAGCTTATGAGTTTTAATAATTCTCATAAGCTCTTGTTTTTACTGGTACCCGGGGCCGGACTCGAACCGGCACGGACAAAACTGTCCGAGGGATTTTAAGTCCCTTGCGTCTACCAATTCCGCCACCCGGGCACAAACAAAAAAAGTACTCACAGCCTTGCGAGTACTTCGTTTTATGTTGAGCGAGAAACGGGACTCGAACCCGCGACCCCAACCTTGGCAAGGTTGTGCTCTACCAACTGAGCTATTCTCGCAATGCTTTTGCCTCTTATTTGAAGCGCGTAAAATATAATATTCGAAGATTCGCTTGTCAACACTTAATCACTATTTTTTTGCCACAAAAATCACAATCCATTTTCCAGCAGAATGCCCCGATGCGCATCATTTTCCATAATTTCTGCCAGAGTTTGTAAATCGTTTTGGCGTCGTTTGGTCAGAAAAGCCGTTAGCATCGGCAGGTTTACACCGGTTAAAATACGCATTTGTTGAAACTCTTTGGTCAACAGTTTTGCAACAGACCAACAACTGCCACCTCGTAAATCAACCATAATTATCATCGGGCTGTCGGTTTGGTTTTCCATCGCATGAACGATCTGGTCATATAATGTTCTGGGTGATAACTTATCATTACTAAATGTCAGCAGCGATTCTACAGGGCCTAAAATACACTCTACTGCATTTTTTAGCTCCGCAGCCAATTGACCATGACAAATGATAATTCCGGTAATCATTATTCGAAATCCTTTTCCAACGAGCCAAACCGTTTAATATCTTCATGTTTGGGTGTTATCTTTTTGTTACCTTTTTTGCGCATCCGTTCGAGCAATCGTTGGTTAAATTCCTGAGCCGTATTTATTCCCTGAAGTTTGAGCATATGGTTCATCGCAATTGTTTCAGCAATAACGGTAATGTTTTTCCCGGGATTTATTGGCAATACAATCAGCGGAATATCAACATCGAGAATTTTAGTAGATTGGGCATCCAAACCGGTTCTGTCGTAGTCAGCTCTGGAATCGAAATCGACCAATTCTATCACAACTTCGATGCGTTTATGAACCCGCACCGCCCAAATGCCGTAAATCCGTTTTACGTCGATAAGCCCCAAGCCACGTATTTCCATTAGATGTTCGGAGATATCGCGACCTTCGCCCATCAATATTTCTTCGTGGCGTTTGGTAACAAACACCATATCATCGGAAACCAGCCGATGTCCGCGCTCGACGAGATCCAGTGCAATTTCGCTTTTACCAATGCCGCTTCGCCCGGTGAATAAAAGCCCGATTCCGAAAACATCAACCAATGTGCCGTGTAATGTTGTTCGTTCTGCAAAAATTTCCTGCAAATAATCGCTTACAAGATGATAAAATACAGTGGTCGGATGCGGGGAACGGAATACACATATTTTTTGCTTGGTTGCAATTTCCAGCAATCTTTCTGGCGGATCGTTGGAATCGGTAACCACAACGCAGGGTATCTGAAATTTGAAAAGATTTGCCAACGCAACATCTCTGCTGGCATCGTCCAACGAGGCAAGATACCTTATTTCGGTATTTCCGAGCACCTGAACCCGTTTATAGGTAAACAATTCGATAAATCCCGCCAAGGCCAAACCGGGTCTGTGTAATTCGCTTTCCACAATCAAGCGGTCTTCACCGGTCATCTTGCCGAGCAATTCCAGCTTTAGCTTATGACGATTTTCTTCAAAAAATTTTTTGACGGTAAGCTCAGTTGCTCTGTTCACAACTACTCCTTAAATGCACCATTTGTCTGGGATTGCAATGTAATTACCTTTTCCAGGTAAGCACAAATGCTGGCGGTAAATTGCGGAAAACAACGCGGCTGCGGCGATAATTTCCAAATCGGTCACTCATTTCTTTGCGAAAGCGCAGCGCCGGTGGCAATGTGTAGGCATGAACATATTGAAATGTCCGGAATACGCAACCCGGTGTCATTAATTGCTCAAGCGTATCAATAATTTCTGTTCGCAAATCGCCGCCCCAGTGGTTAGCAAACGGAATACCGGAAATGATTGCCCGAACCGGCGACAACCCACTTTGCCGATGTAAACGGACAGCATGTTCTGCCCGACCTTTTACAAATCGCATATCCGGAAAACTTTTTTGTAACATGTTCACAAATCGTGCTTCGCATTCAATGCCGATGTAATACTGGGTGTCAGGTAAAATATGTCGTATCTGGGTTGTTAGCGCTCCGGTTCCGGGGCCAAGTTCAATAACCGTATCGCCGGGGCGAAGGTGTAAATCTGCAGTCATCATTTTTGCAAGCTCTTGCGAGCTGGGTGCTATCGCACCGACTTCCATTGGATTTCTTAAAAAATTCTTCAGAAAGTGCCATCGCTGACGCTGGTGTTCGTTGATCATTGAGGTTCCTTACATTTGCATCCATTGCAACCATTGAGAATCGTTGTGTGCGGATCATTTTAACCAGAGTTTTGGAAAATTACAAGCAAAAATCGATTGTTCGTTACCCTGAAAGAAAAAAATCCCCCGTATTGGGTATGGATTGAGAAATGGTTGTTTTGTATTATTTTACATTAATTTTTAACGGCTCAATACTATGGAGGCGTTAAGGGATTACCGCCATTTTCTCGCCTCCGTTCACTTACAATTGGGCATCACCCGGGAAAAAAACGTGCTACCGCAAAAAAACTTTTTTAAACATATCGCTTTAACGATCAATCTTATAAAATCAGTTTTTTCAACAACTTGCATTACAGCAATTTTTTGTTGCTGTGTAACACTTTTTGCGCTTGAGCCGCCGCAGGCATCGCTCAAATTTGACCGGCTTTCGCTGGAAGACGGCATCTCACACAATCTGGTTTATGCGATGTTACAGGACCGGTCTGGATTTTTGTGGTTCGGCACCATGTATGGACTGGTGCGTTACGACGGCACGCGCTACCGCGTTTTCCGGCATGACCCGACAGACCCGCATTCGATATCATACGATGATATTATTGCATTGTTCGAAGATAGTCGGGGCAAAATTTGGGCAGGAACCTGGGGCGGCGGGCTGAATCGATTTGATCCGATAACAGAAACTTTCCTGCGATACACGCCGGAAGAATCGGGACCCACGGCAACACCGTTAGCAATGATCTGGTCGATCACCGAAACTGCCGAAAACGGGCAACGGTGCCTGTGGCTTGCTGCCGACCGAAATGGTTTGGTGCAGTTTTTCCCTGATTCTGACAGCCTGAAATTGCGAGTTCACCGGCCGGATTCGGCAAATGCCAACAGCATCGCCGGACGATATGTTCGCAAAGTGTATCGCGATCGCTCCGGTGCTGTGTGGGTCGGCTCGAATCGCGGCATTTCCGTGATCGATTCACCGGAAGCCGGTTCGATCACATTCAAAAATGTAACAGATTTTTCCACCGAAAAAGGGGGAAACGTCAGCAACTTTGTCACTGAAATTATGGAAGACCGGCTAGGCAATATCTGGATTGGCACACCATCCGGGATTCATGTGTCGGCGCTCGACGATCGCGCCAGCGGGCGCTTTTCCCGGCATTTTACGCATTCACCGGATAATCCGCACTCGATTACAGGCAATTACATCAATTTTATTCACGAAGATAAAAGCGGCACGATTTGGGTGGGCACCGGCAACGGACTTTCGTATTTGACGCCACAGCATCGCATCAACGGCTATTTTTTGAATGAAACGCACGATCCCGCCAATCCGTTCGGCTTACCGGGAAACAATGTTCTCACGGCGCTGGAGGATCAATCCGGCGTGCTGTGGTTTGGCATTTATCAAAGCGATTTGTGTAAAATTGTGCCGGGACAGCAACAATTTTTGCAATATTCCCAATTGCCCGGGAATGAGCAAACGCTATCCGGCGCGGCGGTAACTTCGGTTTTGTGTGACAATTCCGGCAACATTTGGGTGGGTACCAACAATGGTTTGAACCGGATTACTCCGACACCAAACACCGATTTTCAGAAATCACAACTGCCGGTTTCGATTCCCGGCGATCCGGTGGAACAACTCGATGTTCCGGGGTTCTCCGAAAAATTCGGCATCTCCGCATTGGCGGAACAGCGCGCGAACAATCAACAGCAACTGTGGATCGGCAGCGCAAGTAACGGTTTATTTGTTTGGGATATTTCTCAAAAACAACCGCGACAAATTCAGCATTTCCAATCAGATAGAAACAATCCCAACAGCATTGGCAGCAATTATGTAAATGCCATTTTGGTGGATACTATTTCCAGCCAACCGGCAATTTGGGTGGGGACCGGAAACGGGCTGAGCCGCATGGAATCGTCCAATTTTCCGCAAAACAATTGGCAACACTTCCGCGCCGATGGCGATAGCGGCAGCCTCCCCCACCCGACTGTTTTGACCATTTTTCAATCACCGGACGGCACCATTTGGGTGGGCAGCTACGGCGGGCTGAGCAAATTTTTGCCGGAAAGCGGCACGTTCCGCAACTACCGGCATCGGCTGAATGATCCGCAGTCGATCAGCAATAATTATGTGTATGCCATTCACGCGGTGGAAAACGACGGGCAACAATCGCTGTGGGTCGGCACCAGCAACGGGCTGAACCTGTTTGATCCGAAAACCGGAATTTTTAAAACCGTCGACGAACGGCACGGATTACCAAATGGCGTGATTTGCGGAATTCTGGCGGATGATGCCGCAAATTTGTGGGTGAGTACGCAAAAAGGTTTATCGCGGTTAAATCCTGAAACGCTGGAAATCCGCAATTTTTCGCTGGAAGACGGGCTGCAAAGCAATATTTTTTCGCCGGGTGTTTTTGCCAAAACAGCCGCCGGCGAGATGCTGTTCGGTGGCATCAACGGATTGAACCGATTCGACCCGCAACATATTGATAATGATGAGCTTACTTTCCCCGTGATGATCGTAAATGTGTCCATAAACCAGCAGCCAATCGGGCAATTACGATTGCAGGAAATTCGCAGCAATCGTGTGCTGGAAATGGCATACGAGGACCATTCCCTGCAACTGGATGTGGCTGTGCCCGATTACCGTTTGCCGCAAAAAAACCAGGTGCGGTATCGTCTGAACGAACAGGAAAACGGCTGGCAAATAACCGATGCAAACCGGCAAATCAGCTTTCCGCTGCTGCCGCCGGGTGAATATGTTTTGCAACTAAACGCAGCAAATCCGGCTGGCAAATGGCACCCGAAAATACAGGAATTGCGCATTACTGTTGCGCCGCCATATTGGCAAACAACCTGGTTTTACGGGTTGGCTTTCGTATTGATTTCGCTGATTGCCGGGCTATTTCACCACTGGCGGGTTCGCCAAAAAGTGCGGCAGGCGGAAGTGATCGCGGCTGTCCGCGAAGCCGAAAGATATCACGTTCGTGAGCAAACGGCCCGCGATTATCACGACCAATTGGGGCATCAGGTTGCCAAAATTACGCTGTTCGGCGAACTGATTCGCCGGGAACTATCGGCACCGCGTCCGTTTGCAATGTCGCAGTCTGCGAACAGCGCCGATGTTGCGGATCTGCCGGAACGGCAATCGCGCCATTTGTTGCGCTATCTGCAAAAAATTACCGACTCCGCCACTCGTTTGGGAACGGACACTCGCGATTTTATTTGGTCGCTAAATCCTGAAAAAGATACACTTTACGATGTGGCGATTCATCTCCGGCAATTTGCCGAATCACTGTTCGAAGATACCGATGTGCGGCTCTCCGTAAACGGCATAGCGCAGGATTTGGAGCATCTGCAACTGCCGATGGACGAGCGCCGAAACCTTGTTTTGCTGTTCAAAGAAGCGTTGACAAATGCGCTGAAACACGCCAATTGCGACGAAGTGTTGCTATCATTTGGGATCACAGAAAGCGGATACGAAATCCGGCTGGCGGACGACGGCGCAGGAATGGAAACTGTGGATTTTCAACGGGGCAACGGATTTTCAAACATGAAAAAAAGAGCCGAATTGATCGGCGGAATTCTGAAAATATTTTCGCAGCCTGGGCAGGGATTGGTGCTCGCGTTAAACCAGCACAACCATCCGTTGCCAGACGACGGCGCAACAGAATCGCAAAGGAGAAATTCATGATTTACGTGGCGATTGTGGAAGATGACGACGACATCCGCGAAGCGCTTGCTTTGCTGATCAGCGGATCGCCGGGATTGGCCTGCACCGGTGTTTTTCGCGATTGCGAAAGCGCGATTGAGCGCATCGGCGAGCTGATGCCGGACGTGTTGCTGCTGGATATCGAGCTGCCGGGAATGAGCGGAATTTCCGCAATACCACAACTTAGGGGAATTTTACCGGAGCTGGATATTTTGATGGTTACCATCCACGAAAGCGATGCGATGATTTTTGAGGCGCTTTGCGCGGGTGCCAGTGGCTATTTGGTAAAAACCACTTCACCGGGAAAACTGCTCAAATCGATTGAAGAAATCCACAACGGCGGCGCGCCGATGAGTGCACCTATCGCCCGCCGCGTAATCCGGTCATTTCGCAAAAATGCGTCACGCGCCAACGATCCGCTCACCCGTCGCGAAACGGAAATTTTATCGCAATTGTGTAAAGGGGAAAGTTACAAAATGATCGCGGATTCGCTGTGCATTTCCCGGGGGACGGTGCACACGCACATCAAAAATATTTACAAAAAATTGCACGTTTCGTCCAACGCGCAGGCGGTTGCCAAAGCGATCCGGGAAAAATTGGTGTGATCCGTAGAGGCAATTCACGAATTGCCTCCCTTGTATAAAAATGGTATCCTTTCGTGTAAAAATGGAATCCCACCACATCAAACGTTCACCGTTTTGCCGGGAAACCGGATAATGTTATTCACCACCATCACACCGATCAAAATCAGTGAACAGCCAACGTAGGCGTTCCAGCTGAGCGTTTCATTCAACACAACCACACCTAAAAAAATCCCGAAAACCGGAATCAGGTAGGTAACCATGGCCATCGAACTGGCGGGCGTGGTTTCCAGCAATCGGTAATAAACGATGAACGCCAGCCCCGTTCCGATGATCGCCAGTGCGAACAGTGACGACACCGCCGGCAATGAGGGAAACGCCAGTTGATACGGTTGATCCACCAGCAACGCAACCGGAATCAATAACACTGATGCCATCGACAATTGGGCTGCCGGAGCGACCAATCCGGGTAAACCGCGCAAATATGTTCGGGTGAAAACAATGTTCACGCCGTAACAAAATGCCGCCAACAACACCGCCAGCAATCCCAAAGTTGTCGCCTCAACGCCGCCGAACAGCGACGGTGCAACCAGCACCAATAATCCGCCGAATCCGATAATTGCGCCAATAATTTTCCGGGTGGAAAGCCGGTCGTCATCCGTAAAAAAATGGGCAATTACCAGCGTAAACAGCGGCGTTGTGCCGTTGAGAATTGCTGCCAGCGCGCTATCGATATACAATTCACCCCAGTTGAACAGCACAAACGGCATCGCGTTGCCGAACAATCCGGCGATGGTAAATTTCAGCCACATGTGCCGCCCCTTGGGCAGAGCGCGTTTGCGCAGCCGCAGCACAACCAGCAAAATCAGCGCGGCAATCGTCACCCGCGCAGCCGCCATCGTTAATGGCGGAATTTCGTGCACCGCTACTTTAATGAACAAAAACGACGGTCCCCAAAGTGAAGCTAAGAGCAATATTCCCAATATATTACGATTATTCATGTATGAGGTTTTTCTATGGAAAAGGTTGAGAGAACAGCGTATCAGGATTGCAAGTTGGCTGCCTTCGCATTTTTATTGTGATGCAGAGACAGTAGAATGGATGCCAGCAAAATCACGCCGATTACCGCCAACGCCCAGCCAACCGGAATATGAAAAATATCGGAAATGAGCATTTTCAGCCCGACAAACGATAGGATAATTGCCAGCCCATATTTCAAATAATGAAAAATATCCATGATTCCCGCGAGCACAAAATACAGCGCCCGCAGTCCGAGGATCGCAAAAATATTGGAACTGAGCACAATAAATGTATCGGTTGTGATACTCAAAATCGCCGGGATGGAGTCGAGGGCAAACATTACATCGGTGGTTTCCACCACAATCAGCACCACAAACATGGGTGTGGCAACCCACTGCCCGTTGTGACGGGCAAAAAATTTACCTTCTTCAAAAATATTGACAACCGGCAGCCATTTCTGGTTTTCCAGAAAAGTGAGCACCGGGTTTTTGTTGGGATCAACCGAATCTTCTTTGCCGAACGCCATTTTGTAACCGGTAAAAATGAGGAAAATACCGAATAAATAAATGATCCAGTGAAACTGGTTGATGAGGGCAACACCGGCAACAATCAGCAGTCCGCGCATCACCACAGCGCCGATAATTCCCCAAAAAGGATGCCGTGCTTGGGGCGGCGATACGCTGAAATAGGAAAACAGCATCACAAAAACAAAAATATTATCCACGCTCAGGGATTTTTCAATGAGGTAACCGGCTAGAAATTTTAACGCCAGTTCCGATCCGGCGTAAAAATATAATCCGAGATTGAACAACAGCGAAACGCCGATCCAGACACAACTCCAGATCGCCGCTTCTTTTACAGAAATTTTATGGGGATTTTTATGAAAAACGCCGAGATCCAACGCAAGCATGAACACAACAACAGCGATGAAAATCAGCCACAACGTTAACGAATCGGGCATTTAAGCTCCATGATTTTTCCAAATGCGGTGAGGAAATTACGAATTATTGTTAGCACAACAAAGGAAAATCAGGGATTTTGTGGCAATATTCGGTAAAACGCTGTGGGAAAATGGTTCATTTTCCGGCTGATTCTGTCTTCCGCTGATAGTGAATATTCCACACATCCTGCCATGTTTCACCGTTATCGGCGGAGCGTTGCCAATCCCAATCGAAACTGTTCGCAGCGATGTTCCGAAACACCATCCGTGAAACATAAGTGACACCATTGCGTTGAAAAGGCGCTGTTCGCAGCTCCATTTTTCCATCGGCAAATCCGCCGGTAAACAGCAGATAACCGCCGCTATTGTCCACCCAGGTTTGCTGCCACAGCTGCTTTTGCGAATTGTAAACCGACCAGCTTTTGCCGATAAACGAGCTATCTGCAAAACTAAAATTTTCAAAAATAACGCATTCGCCCAAATATTGAACAACGTGGTTGACACCGCGCCCGGTTTGCCCTTCCGGCGTACCGCCCTGCCCGCCCGGCCAGGTGAGTTCCCACTCCCCTATCCAAAAATCGAATTGGCGTGCTTCCGGTGCGGAACACGGTTTTTGGGAGTTCTGTGCCGCAGCAAATTGCAAGATTGCGAACATCAATAAAATTAACAGTTTGTGCACTTTTTTCTCCTTTACATTTTACAACAAACCGGGAGCAAAGAACTCCCGGTTTACTATCATAATTTTCGTTTTACCGCATCAACACCAATTTGCGGGTGGCGGAAAAACCTGCGGTTTCCAACCGATATAAATACACGCCGCTGGCAACATTTTTCCCGGATTGACCCGTTCCATTCCACTGTATTTCGTAACTTCCAGCAGGTTGCGATTCGCTGACCAACGTTTTCACCTGCTGACCGAGCAGGTCGTAAATTGCCAGTTGCACATCGCTGTTGACGGTCAATTGATAGCGAATTGCCGTTTCCGGATTGAACGGATTGGGATAATTTTGTTCCAACACAAACCGTTGGGCAACGCCGCCGTTTTCACCGGGTAATCCGGTCAGCGTGCTGTCTTCGGTAATTTCCATGAATTGGTTGACGCTCAGCGTACCCATTTCCTGCACGATACCGGACGGCCATTCGATGCGCAGCGAATCGATTTGAGCGGCATCGCCAAAGCCGAAATGCACCCGCAAATCGTTTTGCGAATTGAACGAATTTTGGGAAGAAATTTCGCGAAGCTGCCAAACGGCATTGCCGTTGATCGTCGCTTTGGCGCGAACTTTTGTTCCGATCGCCGCACGATTGGAGCGCGTGCCAACGCATTTCACGCTGATCCAGCCGTTGCTATTTCCCACATTATTGCGAAACAATTGCATATTTGCCGTGGGTCCGGAGAGCAGCAAATCGAGATCGCCATCGTTATCAAAATCGCCGGCCGCACCGCTGCGACGGGTGGATGAACCCTGAAATGCCAGCGTATCGATGTCGGTAAACGTGCCGTCGCCATTGTTGCGATAGTAACGATCCGCCACGCTGTTATCGTTGCCAACATAACAATCGAGATCGCCATCGTTATCAAAATCGCCCCAAATGGATGCCAACGATGCGCCGGGATCGGTGACCATCGGGATACCGGAAAATCGCGTAAATGTGCCGCCATCGTTGCGATAAAAGCGATTGGTTGCGCCTGCCCAGTTGGTCAAATAAGCATCGAGATCGCCATCGTTGTCGAAATCGATCCAGTTCCAGAGCTGTCCGTCCTGATTATCTGTCGCAATCGGCGAGGTGGTGATTCGCTCAAAATCGATCATCCCCGATTCGACAAACAAGTTTTTGTAGAGAAAATCCGGTGCAACTGTTCCGTTCGCCGGACCGGAACCGATGAAATAATCGATATCGCCATCCTGATCGTAATCGCTCCAACTGCCCACCGTGTATGGCTGAAAACCGTTGGAAATCAGGTTGGAATCCAGCTCTGTAAACGAAAATGCCGGTGCGCCGTCATTTAGCAATAAATGGTTTATCGTCGGATTGTTGGTTGGCGGGATAAATCCGGCCGGATGATTGGTGGCAATATCAACAAACCCGTCATTATTAATATCCGCCCATGCACACGACCACGCCCGATGCAAAACCGAATCGATCAATGCGCCGGCATATTTTTTGGAAAACGTATCATCGCCGTTGTTGTGATAAAGGAAGCCAAAAGCACCAACGGTGAACAGGTCGAGATCGCCATCGTTATCGTAATCCGCCCAGCTATGCCCGACGCTGCCGCCGATGCCGGAATTTGTCAATTGCACAAAAACGCCGCCATCGTTGCGAAACAACCCAACCACGCCGATAAACACATCCAGATCGCCATCGCCATCGTAATCCACAAAACTGGCACCCTGATATCCACCGGGACCGTTCCCCACAAAAGGATATTCCAGCCCGGACAATGGCTCAAACGACTGCGCAACTGCCAACGACGAACAAATGCCAATGATTGCAATCGCGCAAGACAACTGTAATCGCTGAATCAGTAAAAGAAAAAACATAGCTAACCTCCATAGTTTGGTTAAAGTTACTGCACCAAACTACGGTTTCCGGCGTTGTCGGAACATACCCAATTGTGGAGATATTTTTGCTGATTTTGAGGAAATTCGGGGTAAATATGATCACCTGTCATATCGAAAGGCGGGTTTGGCGATCGCCAAGTTGATCGAGAATTTTGTGGTGGGTTTTCGGGAGCGGATAATCGCTGATTTGCGACCATTTCACCCAAACAAAATCGCGGGAATTGGCAACCGCGATATCTCCGGAAACGTATTCGCAGCGAAACACATGGCATATAATTTTGAAATGGGTAAATGCGTGGCGAACCGGTTCCAGTGATTCGATGCCAGAAACAGATACACCACAAACATCACGAATACTTTGGATAACCGTTTTTTCATCCATCGTTCCGGAAACGTTTTCGACAGTCGGGAACTCCCACAAACCGCCGAGCAAACCATTTTCCGGGCGACGAACGAGCAGCACCGCATCGTTTTTTTCAACGATAGCGATCAGCCAGTGTTGCACCGGCGTTGCTTCGCGAACCAGTCGTTTTGGCAATTCCGGCTGCATATTTTTCGCAACAGCGAAACAGTTTTCGCGAACCGGACAGTTGCCGCAGAGCGGCTGTTTCGGTCGGCAAATCAGCGCACCAAGCTCCATCATCGCCTGATTGTAATCGCCGGGACGGGATTTTTCGAGCAGTTCATCCGCAAATTGCTGGAAAATTATCAGCGATTTTGGGTCATTCACCGGCGCGTCGATGCCCAGCAATCGCGCCAAAACACGCTTCACATTGCCATCGACAACTGCATACGGTTGGTCAAACGCGATGCTCTGCACCGCCGCCGCGATGTACGGACCAACGCCCGGCAATTGCCGGAACGCTTCGTAATCCGCCGGAATTTCCCCGCCAAATTTTTCGACCATTTGCTGCGCTGCTTTTTGCAAATTCCGGGCACGGGAATAATAGCCCAATCCTTCCCACAATTTGAGCACCTGCTGCGGCTCCGCATCCGCAAGTGACGCAATATTGGGAAACGCCGCCAAGAAACGATAAAAATACGGGATCACTGTAGCAACCTGCGTTTGCTGCAACATCGCTTCGGACACCCAAATCTGATACGGCAATCCGCTGCTTCGCCAGGGCAAATCGCGTTGTTCAGCAGCGTACCAATCCAGCAATTGCTGCCGGAATTGCTGTCGCTGTGTTTCATCAAATGTAATTTCTGACGCCGTTTTTTTCATGGTGCACAGTTTATCTTCGTTCCGATTGCATTTCAAGCGAAATTTTTTCCGGCACCTGCACTTGCGGATTTGCCTCATCTTTGTTTAATTATCTGAATTCAAAAGAGTTACCCTACGAAAAGCACGAAAGAAACGAAAAGGCGTTAAAGTTGCCCGGAATAATCTATCCTGATGAAAGTTATGCAATTATGGGTGCATGCTTTAATGTTTACAAAGAAAAAGGCTGTGGCTTTTTAGAAGCCGTCTATCAGGAATGTCTGGAAATTGAGTTTAAGGTAAAAAATATCCCTTTTAGATCCCAACAAGAGGTAAAATTAACATATCGTAATCATGAATTAAAACAATTGTTTAAACCCGATTTTATTTGTTATGATAAAATAATTTTGGAGATAAAATCTGTTTCAACTTTAGTTGATGAACACAGAGCACAAATCTTAAACTATTTGAATGCGACAGAAATGAAATTGGGATTACTCATAAATTTCGGACATTACCCAAAACTCGAATATGAAAGATTTGTTATGGCGGAAAACAAGGCAGCATACTTTTTAAATCAAATAAAGCAGCCATGAAAGTATCATTACTATACAAATCTCAAAAATTGGATATCGAGTAAATTGAAAACCGGAACATTGAGTATGTAGCATTAAATTTTATTTCGTTTCTTTCGTATATTTCGTAGGAAAAAAACAAAAAAATAGCAACTGCCGGAGGTCTGCAATGTCCAATATTAATCGTCGCGATTTTATCAAAAAAGCAGCCGTTGTTACCGCAGCCGGCAGCGCCGGAATATTGGCAGCCTGCGGCAACAAAGAAGAAACCGCAGCAAACGGCGCACCCGCGGTGCAAACCGGCAAAACCTATCACTGGAAAATGGTAACAACCTGGCCGCCAAAATTTCCGGCGCTCGGCGAAGGCGCGGATCTGTTTGCAAAATGGGTCGACGAAATGTCCGGCGGACGGCTGAAAATCCGCGTTTACGGCGGCGGCGAACTCGTTCCGCCACTGGAAGCGTTCGACTCCGTGAGCCAGGGCGCAGCGGAAATGGGTCACGGTGCGGCGTATTATTGGGCTGGAAAATCGCCGGCAGCACAATTTTTCTGTGCCGTTCCGTTCGGGATGAATGCCCAGCAAATGAACGCCTGGCTGATCGCCGGCGGCGGGATGCAGCTTTGGGAAGAACTTTATGCCCAATTCAATCTGGTGCCGTTCCCCTGCGGCAACACCGGCGTACAAATGGGCGGCTGGTTTCGCAAAAAAATCGATTCGATGGCGGACATTAAAGGATTGAAAATGCGCATCCCCGGTTTGGGCGGAAAAGTCATCAGCAAAGCCGGCGGCTCTGCCGTGCTCTCTGCCGGCGGCGAGATTTTCACCAATCTGGAGCGGAATGTCATCGACGCAACCGAATGGATCGGGCCATATCACGATTATTTGATGGGATTTCCAAAAGTTGCCGCATACTATTATTATCCGGGCTGGCAGGAACCATCGGCTGTGCTGGAAATGTTTGTCAACAAAACCGCGTTTGATGGCTTGCCAACGGATTTGCAAAACATCATCCGCGCAGCGGCAATGCGGGCAAACAGCTGGATACTGGCGGAATTTGAATCGAAGAACAACCAATATCTCCAAAAAATATTGACGGAATTTGACACAAAGCTCCTCAAATTTCCCGATGACGTGCTCGCCGGATTGAAAAAATTTTCCGATGAAGCCATTGCCGAAGTGCTGGAAAATGACCCGTTCAGCCAAAAAGTTTACCAATCGTATCAAAATTTCCGGAAGCAAATCGCCAAATGGTCTGCGATTTCCGAAAAAGTGTATTATTCAGATTTGGGTGAATTATAGCCAAAATATGCAAAAATTTTGCATATTCCCGCAAAACGAACGAATTCTTTTTGATTACGTGATGGTTGTCACCGAAAATCTGAAAAAGCGATTATTTTATTAGGGATTAACGTTAGCTTGGAGCGAAGGAGCTTTTAAATAGATGAAAATGTTGAATCGACTATTGGGGCGCAACCGGTCTGACCTGATTCCTGCGGAACCGTTTGCTGCGAAAATTATTTTTGAATGCGCCCGTGTGCTGGATAATCGCGCCAGAGTGGAAGCGGCTGTCCAGGAATTTATGCAGAAATATCTGGATGCGATTGCCGAACCGCCGGTCATTACCCAGGCCAGCGATGGCAACGTGATCGAAATTACCATGCTTTGCGACGATCAGGACGATATGCTGCAATTCAACCGCGAACTGGAAATAATCGCCTTCCGCTATGGTTTGCGCGAATAACCTGCCCTATTGCCAATCATCTCCGGCATCATCGGTGAATACAAAACTGCTTTCCGCATGGAACAGCGGCGTTGAATTATCTTCGGGAATATCCGTTTTCCGTCGAATCGTTGTGCGCCGCTCAACCAGCGAATTAAATCGCGGATCAGCGTAAATCGCCCGCCACAGCCGCTCTTCGTCCGTCAAATTTATCACAATGTCGTGCCGCAAAAAATCTTCGTATCGCCTGCCAACCAGATTCCGGTTTTCCATCAAATTCTACCATCATTTATTTTTTTCAGTGCGTAATTTGAACGGGCAATTTAAATTTGAATCCGTCATCGAACAAGATAAAACAGGATCGAAATCATGCAAAATCAGACAGAAATGACCGCAATTGCCAACATTGTGGAAGATTTATACCCCGAAATCGTCGCGTTCCGCGAAGAGCTGCACCGCTTTCCCGAGCTGAGCTGGCAGGAACACGAAACCATCGGGCGGATTGAACGCAAACTGCGCGAACACGGCATCACCGCTATGCGCAAACCGCTGGACACATCGCTGGTGGTGGATCTCGAATTTCAGCCGGACGCACCGTTTATCATGTTGCGGGCGGATGTGGATGCGCTGCCCATTCAGGATGAAATTGATCAGCCGTATCGCTCCCAAAATGCCGGTGTTTGTCACGCCTGCGGACACGACGGACACACAGCGATGGTGTTGGGAACGCTGTTAGCCATCCACAAATCCGGGGTGAAACTGCCGCACAATTTGCGATTTGTGTTTCAACCGGCGGAAGAACCATCGGACAGCGGCGCTCCGAAAATGATTGAAAAAAATGTGCTGGACGGCGTCAAACTGGCGCTCGGCATGCATCTGGAACCGCGATTGCCGTTGGGCACGTTTGGGCTGGCATCCGGTTGGGTGAACATGCGCAGCGACCGGGTGGACATCAAACTGAGCGGTGCCGGCGGACATTCCGCGCGACCGAACGAAACGGCGGATTTGCTGTGGATCGCCAGCCGCATTATTCAGGATGGCTACAGCATGATCTATCGCGGAATGGATTTGCGGGACTCGCCGGTCATTCTCACTTTCACCGAAATTCACTCCGGGCAGGGTTACAATATTATCCCGCGCGAACTGAACATGACCGGCACGTTGCGTTTCGCGAATCCGGAAAAACAGGAAAAGTTTTTGGCGCGGTTCCGTCCCTATCTCGACAGCCTCGCTGCGGAAAATCGTTGCGAGATTGAGCTTCGCGTTAAAAATGGTGCACCGGCTATTTATAACGACCCCGAACTCACCGGTCAACTAATCCGCAATGTCGAAAACCATTTTTGGCTGGCTGCGGAAATGAACACCGAATTCCGCACGCCCGGCGGCGATGATTTCAGTTATTATTTAAATCACGTGCCCGGCAGCATGGTTCGTGTTGGTGTCCGAACGGAACGCACAACCGCCAGCCTGCACGAAGGCACATTTGATATACCTGCGGAATCGTTGAAAAACGGCATGGCGTTTTTCGTTTGTCAACTGATACATTTGTCTGTAGGGAATTGAACGGGCAAGTTAAACAATATCAGCAGCTTACCGGATACTGAAACGACAGTTGCGTTCCAGTATCCCGGCGCTGCAATCAACAACAGCTTACTTCTTTTTTGCTGCGATTACCTGACGCACTTCAGCTTTTTTACGCTTCACATAACGCTTGCGACGGGCGCGTTTTTCACGGGCAGCTAATTGTTTTCCCATTACGATCTCCTTTTATGGTTTTTGATGATTTTTTTTCATACAAACAGTTTTTAATATAATACCGCCGCTGTCGAGATGCAAAACGTAATTTATGGCAACCGTTTTCTGCGCTTTTGTCATTTGGATTTGTGCGATTTCTTTGTTAAATAGTTGCGGGAAAGGTGTTCGGGAAAATGGCGCCGGCATTATACACACTATTCACTAAGCCATTGATTTCCAATAGTTTAAAGATGCCGGTTTTTCGTAATGGATGACGAACAGGTGTTACGGGTGATATGGCAAATTTTAACACGCATTTAATTACGGCATCAACCATCAGCGGGATTGCTGCAACGGCACTTTTCGGTGTGGGCGTGCTGAGTGGCGAAGAAGCGTTGCTCAATTTTGCGCTCGGCTCTGTCGGTGGTTTGTTGCCCGATCTGGATTCTGATAATTCAATTATTGTAAAAGCCATGTTCAGTGTTATTGCGGTAATTATCGCATTTATGACGGTGTTCCGATTATCAACGATTTTGTTTATTGCGGAAATGATGCTGGCATGGCTGGCAGCGTTTATCGTTGTCTATTTTATCGGGTTTGGCATTTTTAAACGTTTTACCGTTCACCGGGGCATTTTTCACTCTATCCCGGCGGGGGTTTTATTTGGTTTTATCATTATTTTTGTATTTTCGGAAGTGCTTTATTTTCCGTCGCTTAGCGCATGGATGACCGGTTTTTTTGTGATGATTGGCTATCTGGTTCACCTTATTTTGGACGAAATTTACAGTGTCGATTTGGCCAATCAAAAAATCAAGCGTTCATTCGGTTCTGCGGTGAAATTATGGCAATCGGACAATATTCCCGGCACGGTTATCGTTTATTCGATCATATTGGTCGGCTTTTTTTTGCTGCCTCCGGCACAACCGTTTGTAGATACCATTTTTAATCCGGCATTGATTGCCACATTTAAGGAACGGCTGCTGCCGGCAAACAGTTGGTTTATACAACTGCGGTAATTCGATAGCATGTAATTTCGGATCAATGTTCTGATGCAGGGCAACTATTTATTTCAGGAGTAACACACGACGATGCTGACAGTTATTGAAAAAGTGATTTTTTTGCAAAATGTTGAAGTGTTTTCGGATGTTTCCACCGAAAACCTCGCCTATCTCGCGGCCATTGCAGAGGAGGTAACCACCGCCGCAGATGACATCATTTATCATGAAAACGAACCATCCAACGCGCTGTATCTGGTTTTGGAGGGGCAGGTTCGCCAGCATCGCAACGGGCAGGAAATTACCGTAAACAACCCGAAAGAGGCCTTTGGTGCATGGGCATTACTGGACACTGCGCCGCGTGTTTCCACAGCAACGGCGCTTTCCGATTGCAAGCTGCTGCGCATCGACCGCGAAGATTTTTTTGATCTGCTGGCAGATCACACCCAAATCACTCAGGATGTGTTCAAATCGGTGGTGCAACGGCTGAGGATGTTGATGGAAAATTTGCGCCCCAGCCCATCGGTTCAGCGGTAAAATGGTAACGTTGATAATCGTTAAACTTTGAGCGGGGAAAACCTTATCGTTATACTCTCGTCCAAAACTGCCGGTTATTTTTTGAATTGCAAAACAGAATTTACCTTAAACCGGATAAAGGTGTTCCAGGCAGGAGCCTGGAACGAGGTGTAACGGAGCGGCAGTGGGGCTAACACTGCCGCTCATTATTTTCACCCCAACCAGAAATTGGAGGTGATCTTCCGAATTGGATACTACGTTTCATAGATTTATGAGAGTGGGTTACCTTTGCATCCGTAAAATAACGCCACGGGCGTTTCGTTCACCCACCGCAGCCATTGTTTGATTTTTGTAGCTACAGCTATAATAAAGCGCTGCAGCAACCTCAGGTAATGCCGCCAGTTCAGTCCATTAAAATGACCCACCAGACCGAAGTGACCGACCACGAAGATGTCGTTGATATCTGTTCCGCGAATCCGTTCTTTGGTATAGGATGGAAGAGTTTCATCAAGTTGCCAGGGTTCCTGTTGGTGGCGAAAAACACACCATCACCAGAGGCAAAAATAGTATTGGGTTCATTAAACCAGATTGATAATGCGCGTCGTTCTGGTTTCCAATTCAACGTGTCCACCATACCATTGTTAAAAATTCTGACAATCTTCCGATCGCCCGATGAGGTAGTATTGGCAACAGCACAAAGGATATAATATTCATTGCTTATTGGGTCTTGCGCTCCCCAGATATCCTGAATGGTGGCTTCCGTACACTGTCCAGCTTCTGCCAACTGCTGCCGTTGTAGTGAACAATGGTGCCTTTACTTCCGGCAAAATAAAGATTGGACAGGGAAGTTCCCCATATCCGATAGACGCTACCATCTTCATCATCTAAAACACCCATATCCCAAAGATGATAGAGTTTCCAACCATTAGCTTCCGGAAGATAAGGTAAACCACTGGAAAAGATAACATTTCCATCTTTCAAGGCAAATACACCTTGTAAAGCTACCCAGGTCGGCTGTCCACGAAAATTTACAAATATCCGTTGGAACTCCCATTCACTACCATTCCAGTATACGCGTTATAAGGTGGCACCCAGTTACCCAGGCTGTCAACGGTGTCTGTTTCTGCTGTGTGAATTTCCCCACCGCCCAGATGTCGTTTTCGTTCACAATCGCAACATCCAGCAAATAGGAGCTGCGCGTGCCAATCGTGTCGAGTGTCCAGGTAAAGCTGTGGCTGGTGGTGTCCGGTCCCGCGGGCAAGGGCGGTTCGCTGGTATTTTTGCTGCACTGCCAGAGCAGCAGGGCGGCTAAAGCCAATAAAAACAGAAGGGAAGAATGCTTCATTGTAGCTCCGAATCCCGGTTTTTCGTTTACTTTGGCAACAGCGCTGCCAAACATAAAATTGGTTTTACGGCTATATCCATTAACAATATATTTTGCCTGACGCAGTCCGGTGTTCACCAAAATTGTATGAAAATATTACGGGTAAGCCAATACTTTTGCAACTCTATTTCCTTGCTCACTGATAAGATAATACATTTAAAAAAATGCAATGTAAAAAGAAAAAGTCACTAGAGTAGGTTAGGGGTTTATTGAGAGCTGGCGATGGAAAAGAAAAAGGCAAAAGAAAAAGTGAAAAGGAAAAAGATGGTAGAGGCAATTCATGAATTGCCTCTACTGTCAAATATGCATACTCCATTTCAGATGTCTAAAATCCAGTTTGCAAAGTGCAAATACGGGTTTTGATGTCGAGAATCCGTTTTGCAAAACGAAAATACGGGTTTTGATATCGGGAATCCAGTTTGCAAAGTGCAAATACGGGTTTTGATATCAGGAATCCAGTTTCAAAACGCAAATACGGGTTTTGATATCAGGAATCCAGTTTGCAAAACGCAAATACGGGTTTTGATATCGGGAATCCAGTTTGCAAAACGCAAATACGGGTTTTGATGTCGGGAATCCGGTTTGCAAAATGCAAATACGGGTTTTGATGTCGGGATTCCAGTTTGCATCGGGAATGATGGCAACAATCAAGCAAATCGGGCGCTTTTTGAAAAAATGCGTTCACAGCAGGCGTTTTCAACGCGGATCAAATTTTTGGAAAATGTATTGATTCAAATCGGGCAAACATGTATTATAAAATTTTTCGAAATGTCATTTAAAATTGCAACAAACAGGTGTTTATTTAACGACATTTCATATATTGACGGGATAAAAAATAAGCGATAAAACACCTAAAACATCAGGTTTAGCCATTTGACCGATTCACTCAAAAAACAAATCGATGTTCTGGAACAGAATAAATCCGATTTGGAAAACAAGCTGGCTGTTGCGCTGGATCAGTTAGCGGAACTGGATAAATTTGTGCTGTTGGGACGCCTCACCGCCGGGATTGCCCACGAGATAAACACGCCATTGGGCGCGTTGCGCAGCAATAACGATTTATTCATCCGCTGTCTCGCAAAAATCCGGAAAATGGTGCTGGATGAATCCGGTCAATCGCCAAATGAAACGGAGCTAAAAAAGCTGCTTGAAACCATGGATCAGTTGAATGCGGTGAACAAAACCGCATCGCAACGTATTGTAAATATTGTAAATGGCGTTCGCAGCTACGCCCGTCAGGATGTGGACAAACGTCTGGACATCGATTTAAATGCGTTGATCGCGGATACGCTGCCGCTGCTGCAACACGAGATCAAAAACCGGGTTGAAATACATCGTAACTTTGGCCAAATTCCCCCCGTAGGCTGTAATCCCAATCAAATCAGCCAGGTTTTCCTGAATATTTTGGTCAATGCCAGTCAGGCAATCACGGGTAAAGGCGACATTTTTATTGATACATTTTGTGAAAATGATACGGTAATTATCGACATTCGCGATACCGGAAAAGGCATTGCACCCGAAAACCAGGACCAGATTTTTGAATTAGGGTACACCACCAAAGGCATTGGTGCAGGTATGGGATTGGGGCTCGCGTTGGTCAAACAAATTGTTGAAGCGCATTGCGGCAGCATTTCCGTAACCAGCGAACCCGGAAAAGGCGCTACGTTCCGGGTGGTTTTGCCCGTTCATCAACCGGACTGTTGAGCTTATCAATCGGCTTGTTAAGCGGGCAATTACGTATTAAATTCAAAGCTATTCGAAGCATGACAGGAGAACAGTAATGCAATCAGAAACCGCAAACGTGGTTTTAGTTGACGACGAAGAAATGGTGCTAACCAGCCTGAGTTCATTTTTGATGCTGGAAACCGAGTACGAGGTGCATACCTTTACATCCGCAAAAGAAGCGCTGGATTTTATCAAAAAAAATCCGGTGGATATTGTCATTTCCGATTACCTGATGCCCGAAATGGACGGCATTTCTTTTTTGGGAAAAGTGCGCGATGTGAAGCCGGAAATTCCCCGCATCATTTTAACCGGATATGCGGATAAAGAAAACGCCATCAAAGCGATCAACGAAGTCGGGTTGTATCAATACATCGAAAAGCCGTGGGAAAACGACGATCTGCTGATTATCCTCCGCAACGGGTTGGAGAAAAAGACGCTGATGAACAAGTTGCAACAGAAAATCGATGAGATTAATCGCGCCTATTCCGAGTTGCAGGGCATTCACAAAGAGATTGTCAAAACCTTTGTTTAGCCCGGTACTTCCCGTTTACGAAAGACCTCTAAGACGCTGTTTATTTAATACTTTAATCAATTTTTTATGGAGCCGTTAATGAGAAAGAAACCTTTCCTTTTACGCCGGTTTGTTCAATTGAATGTTTTTGTTTGTGTATTATTGATATTGTCCTGCAATTCCAATTCGCAAATAATACCTATTAATAATGATGCCAATTACGGAAAAACTTATCCGTTGATGCCCGACGGCGAGATCAAAAATATTATTTTCTTTATCGGCGATGGCATGGGCATTGCGCAAATCACCGCCGGACGCATCTATAAATACGGCGCAAACGGACGACTGCACGTTGAGCGGATGCCTGTTACCGGTATCGTTCACACCAATTCTTCAGACAATCTCATAACGGATTCAGCTGCTGGTGCAACTGCGCTGGCTTCCGGCGTAAAAACAAAGAACGGCATGATCGGCATGAACCCGGATTCCGTCGCAATGACGACAATTCTGGAATTGGCCCAAACTGCCGGTAAATCTACCGGACTGGTTGCAACATCTTCCATTACTCATGCAACGCCAGCCTGTTTTGCATCGCATGTTGATTATCGCAAAAAAGAACCGGAAATCGCTGATCAACTGGTGCAATCCGGTGTGGATGTGCTGTTGGGTGCCGGAAAAAGTTTTTTTGTTCCCAAAGACAGTGCAGAAAGCCGTCGCGAAGACGAGCGCAATTTGCTGGTCGAAGCGCAGCAAGCCGGTTATTCCGTTGTGCAAACCCGGGAAGCCCTAGCCGCCATCAACAGCGGAAAAGTGCTCGGATTGTTCGCCGATGTTTCGCTCAAAAACGAACGCCCGGAACCGACGCTCAAAGAATTGACTGAAAAATCACTCGAATTACTCAGCAAAAACAACAAAGGCTTTTTCCTGATGGTTGAAGGCAGCCAAATTGATTGGGGCGCTCACGATAACAACCAGGAGTACACCGTTCGGGAAATGCTTTCGTTTGACGAAGCTGTCGAAGCCGGAATTCAATTTGCGATGAAAGACAAACACACGCTGGTGGTTGTAACGGCCGATCATGAAACCGGCGGATTGACCATCGAAGGCGGCAGCTTTACCGGCGGCGAACTGAAAACCGATTGGACAACCGGCGGTCATACCGGCGTTCCCGTCCCGATTTTTGCGTTTGGACCGAATGCTGCCAAATTCAGCGGGGTTTACGACAATACCGCCATCCCTCAAATATTTGCCAAGATCTGGAATTTTTCTGATTTCCCGAGTGTTAAAAAATAGATGTGTTAATTCAATTGGTATTTGGGTATCTGCGATAAACTTTCGTGACCTTCGGGGGATTCCTGCCTTCGCAGGAATGACCGATCAAGTGTCTTTTCTGCAAATTCAGGAATCTCCGAATTTCTACTCAAAATCAATGATGCGCTGAAATAAAAAATAAACCATTTTCCCCGGAACAGTTATGAAAACAAAACATCTGACGCAACGATTTGGCATTTTCTCAATGCTGGTTTTGACATTTTTTTGAGCAATTGCGCTCCCCAAAACAATTGGCTCCGGTGGTGCAAGTCACACAACCGGAAGCGCCGATGCTCCCGATTGCCGAAAAAACTTTGCCGCGCGAATTGAAATGGGTGCTGCAATCGGCGGAATACGAAGCTATTTGTAACATTGTTTACCAAAAAGCCTGGGAATCGGTAAAACAACAGGCTTCCCTTACGAATGAAAACTGGGCTGTGGTTTTGGATATTGACGAAACAGTGCTCACCAATGCCAGCTATGAAGACACTTTAATTCGCCACGGAAAAAGCTATCCGTATTTTTGGGCGGATTGGGTGAATCAGGGCACCTGCCCGCCGGTTCCCGGTGTCAAAGCATTTTTGGACAGCGTTCGCACGCTGGATCGGGCGCATGTTGCGTTTATCACCAACCGGAAAGCTGTTTTTGAGGCATCGACAATCGCAAATCTCAAAAAAGAAAATTTGTGGGGCGATGGCGATGTGCTGCTCTGCCAAATCGACAAAAAAGATACCAAAGAAATCCGCCGGCAGGAAGTGATCAACGGCAGCGGCCGTTGCGACGGCAACGGCACCCGCAAAATTCTGGCGCTTATCGGCGACCAGCTTGGCGATATGGACGATTACGAAGCCGTTTCGGCAACTTCCAGCGCAGCACTTGTTGAACATTACCGGAATCATCCAAACTGGGGTGTGACATTTTTCATGCTCCCCAATCCCGTTTATGGCGATTGGCTGGGTGGCTACGGCAAAAAATAAATGGAGTATATTATGGCAGAACCGTCCTCATCCGGCATGACCTGGCTGGTTTTTGTAGTGATGACTATTTTTTCGTGGGGCTTGTACGGCGTGTTTTTACACAGCGGGCAAATTGGCATGGCGGATCCGGTGAACGGTCGTTATAAAGCTTTTTTGTTTGTGGGAATTGCCTATATGCTGACAGCGATCATCGGACCGATTTTGGTGATGCTTGCGAATGATGTCAGTTGGAGTTTTCCCGTAAAAGGCATGGGCTGGTCTTTACTGGCAGGGATTGTCGGGGCGATTGGCGCGTTTTGTGTACTGCTGGCGTTCGGCGCGAAAGGCACGCCGGCAGTGGTAATGTCGCTGGTATTTGCCGGCGCACCGATTGTCAATGCCATCGCAGCGATGATTTTACATCCCCCGGCAGGCGGGTTTTCCGGTTTGCGCTGGCAATTTATCCTCGGCATTTTGTTGGCTGCGTTTGGCGGCTATCTGGTTGTAAAATATAAACCTGGACCCGCTCCTGCGAAAGCTGCCGTTCATCAGCAACAAACGATGAACCGGAGCGGCAGCTGATGTATCCGGATGCCAACTTGCACGAGCAACTGCGCTTTCGCCAACTCCGGGATTTGCGGCAAATGCTCACGCTGGTGATGCGGGAAAACCGGTTTTACCAATCCAAATTCCGGGAAGCGGGTTGTTTATCGCTACCCGCAACCATCGAAGATTTTCTCGAAAAATTTCCGTTCACCCGAAAAACGGAACTGGTGGCAGATCAAATTGCCCACCCGCCGTACGGCACCAACCTCACTTTTCCGATTAACAGCTACACCCGTTTTTGCCAAACCAGCGCCACTACCGGCGTTCCGCTGCGCTGGCTGGATACGCCCGAAAGCTGGGCGTGGATGCTCAATAGTTGGGACACCATCTATCGCAATGCGGCGATTTCCGAAAAAGATGTGGTTTTCTGCGCCTTTTCGTTTGGCCCGTTTTTGGGATTTTGGACAGCGTTTGAAGCAGCTGCCCGAATGGGCTGCCTGACCATTCCCGGCGGCGGCATGAGCAGTCTGGCGCGATTGCAAACCATTCTCGCGAATAACGTTACTGTGCTGTGCTGCACACCGACCTATGCCATCCGGCTTGGCGAAATTGCGGCAGCAAACACCATCAATCTGGCAGAAAGTGCGGTTCGATGTATTGTCGTTGCCGGTGAACCGGGCGGCAGCATTCCGGCGGTATATCAACGGATCGAAACGGTGTGGCCCGGCGCGCGGGTCATCGACCATCACGGGATGACAGAAATCGGTCCGGTGAGTTACGAAGACCCGGACATGCGCGGAAATTTGCGAATTATCGGCAGCGGTTTTATTTCCGAAATCATCGAAGTTGATGGGGAAAAGGCGGTCCCGTCCGGTGAAACCGGTGAGCTGGTGCTCACTAATTTGGGCAGGTGGGGCTCACCACTCATCCGCTATCGCACCGGCGATCTGGTTCGCCAATTGATGATCGAGGACGACAAAAACCCGGATACCTGCCTTTCCGGCGGCATTTTGGGGCGGGTGGATGATATGGTGACTATTCGCGGCGTCAATATTTATCCCGGCGCAGTGGAAGAAGTGATGCGAACATTCGACGAAATTAATGAATACCGGGTTAACATTCGTCCGGTGCGCAGCATGGAAGAATTGCAGGTTGAGGTGGAAATCGATCCGTCCGTTGCCGATGCCGGAAAAATATGTTCGGAGATTGCCGCGGCGCTGCGGGCAGCGTTTGCGCTGCGCATCCCGGTTGAGCGCGTCGAAACGGGCAGTCTGCCGCGATTCGAAATGAAAGCACGGCGCTGGGTGCGCCATTCATAAAAAAGGGCGCTTAAATTAATAAACGCCCCACTCATACATACCCATTTTATTTTGATTTCAGGCACTTTCGCTGAGCGAAATTTTTGTGCTCGCCGATTTCACCGATCCGTTAAAATAAACCCCGTTCTGCGGCGAATTTTCTGCCAACACTTTCCATATTTTTTCCAGCGCTTTTTCCGGATTGTGGTAAAATTCGCTGCCATAAACCGGCACAAATTTCCAGCCGCAGCGTTCCAGCCGCTGTTTGCGGAGCACGTTTTTCGAAAAATCTTCCGTTTTCCGAATGCTTTCGCCGAGACATTCGATGCCGATTCTTCCGCGCAACCCTTCGATCAGTAAATCGATCCGGTAACGATCAATTTCATAACCCGCCATTACTTTTGCACCCTGCTCGACAAGCTTCAGATACACATCCAGCTCGAACCAGTTATCAAACGGTTCCGGTGGCGAAACGCGATCTCGCGAACTCACATTCGCCTGTTCCCACAGATAAGCTACGTCCATATTTTCCAATGAGATATGCTGATTTACCGGACGCATGCAATAGCTCAGCAGCTGGTTTCGTAAACCGTTTTCGCTCAGGTTTTCCAGCATAACCGAATGGAAAAGGAACACCTGATCGCGAGCACGGCTGAACGCAACGTTGAATCGCCGCATATCTTTTTCACTGGCGAGCGTTCCGATGCGCCGGTTTGGCGCGGCAACCATGCTCAAAAACATCACATCACGTTCGTCACCCTGAAACGCGTATGCGTCACCACAAACAATGTTTCGCTGCTCCATTTCTGCAGCGCCGATGGTTTTCAGCAATAATTTTTCGATAAATCGTGCCTGCGCGGACCCCTGCAAACTGATCACACCCATCGATTTGCCGCCGTAAGCGGTTTCTTCGCAGCAGCGTTGAATTTGTTTAACCAGCATCTCCGCTTCCGCGACATTCACCAAACCGCCGCCAATCGGCTGGGCTTCGCCGTTTCCGACAAATCGTCGCACAATTACCGGCGACAACCGGGAACTGCCGTATTGGCGAAGTGGAACCAGCGGCTCATTTTGATAACACAGTTGGTTGGAAAACCCGATAATTTCCGGCATACTGCGAAAATGTTCGCGCAAACGAATCGGGTTTCCGTAACGGATTTTTGCGAGATCGAAAAAGCTGTTTTCCACACCGATGGCATCGTTGAAGGGAATTTCCTGAAGATATTTTTCGCGCAATTTTTCCACATCTGCGCGATTTACGCCGATAAATTCCGGGCTGATCTGTTTGTCATCGCCCACAACGATAATCTGTTTTGCCAAATACGCCAGTAACAACGCTTCGGGACCGGATTGGCTGGCTTCGTCAACGATCACAACGTCAAACGCTTCTTTTGCGGCGTTCATTGTTTCGGCAACCCGGTAAATGGGCATCACCCAGGCGGGAATGGCATTCCGGCAATTTTCCAGGTGCTCGCGGGCTTTCCGGCGATCGCTATGGGCATATTTTCCGGTGCCTTTGCCAACCCGTCGCATCGCTGCGCCCCAGGCTTCCAGGCTTTGGCGCTCATTTTCAGACATCCGTCTGAATGTGTGCTGCCAGGCTTTGGCTGCCGCCAACGTTGCCGTCAATTTGCGGATGTTTTTCTGATTACTTTCCAAATCTTTTTTGAGCTGCTTTTCCGCTTCAGAAACCTGTTGGGCGTTCATCCAGTTCATCATCAATGCCCAATTTCTGGCTTCTTCGAAATTTTCCAGCCGGGAATCCCAAATCGAATTGTGGGGATTTTCCATCAGCATTTCCACCAACAGCGGCGCATGTTTTTCAAGTTCATGTGTAATGTTGTTGCGATTTTCCAGCCGGTTGCGCAATTGCCAGACGTTTTTCAACGTTTGCAAGGTCGATTCATATCGATTTTCATCGCGATTTTCGACATGCGTGAGCAGTTCTTTCAAAATCGGGTGGGTATTGTTTTCCATGATTTTCTGTCCGAGCAACCGCTGCAATTCTTCAAACGGCGCACGGGCAGTTTTATGCGCTTCTTCCAGATCCACAATTCCCAAAATGGTGTGTAATTCGCGCAATTGCTCGAGCCGTTCGGCTTCCCGTTCGTTAAGTTCTGGCGTGGCTGCGAGCATCGCTTTTAGCGCGATGGACGTTTGGTGCAACTCCAGCACACGTTTCAGCGGATCGAGATAATGTTTATATTCGGCAAGCTGCAAATCCAACGGTGCTTTATTCGGCGTTTCGGTATAAATGGACCAAATACCGGATAGCCGCTCAAATTGATCGGCAACATCGATATATTCTACCAATGTTTCCAATTGCGGTTTATCGTCGCAGGGCACGCCGTTTACAAATACATCTTTTGTCAAATACAGCGCATCTTTCACCTGCCTGGGCAGAAAAATGCCAAACCGCAGCGAACCGGCATTGCTCAAATGGGCCAACAAATTCAGGGCGTGTTCTTTCACAACCCGCAAATCTTTTCCGCCGATGCCTGTAATTTTTACTTCCGTTACCCGGTCGATGCTTTGTTTGATCATTTTTAGATGCTGAAGGGATTTTCGCAGCAATATTTCCCAAACGGATTGCCGCCCGTCCATCACTTCCTGCGCAGCTTTGCGCACCCACGGATAGGAATGATAATCCAGCGCGTTCAGCGTATCCAGCAATTGATCCAGCAAAGCGATAACCGCCTGACGCTGCTCCTGTGGAATTTTCATATACAATTCGCGTTTGGATTCTTTACCCAATCGCCGCAAATCTACTTTCACATTTTCCAGTCGTGATTGCGCTGTTTCCTCTGCAGTTTTGCAATCAAAAAAATCGACCGGTGATAACAATTTTTCGGGATCGATTAAATTTAATTTTAAAACAACTTCCTGACTGGGCAGCAACTGACGCAAATCCTTAAGATAGCCCAACAATTTTTCATTATTCAAGACAGGGTTGGCAGTGTTGGAAATCGCATCTTTCAACCAGCCGTACTGTTCTTTTTCGCGCTGCAACCGCGCTGCGATGTTTGATAGCGTCCCGCTATAATTGCCGATTCCCGGATTTACCGGTTCAGTTTCTGCCGTGCGAATGCGTTGAAATTCAGCTAAAATGGCATTTTCATGCATTTTCGATTGAACGAGTTTCTCTGTTAATCGCTGAATCTCAACTTCATTTTTGGCAGGTTCCCAATAGTGATGGCGGCTGGTGATGCCGTTCACGGAGCTTTCCAGCGCGCTGAGTGCCCGTTCATCATCGCCAAGCGCAACCACACACAGCGAGGCAATTTCCTGCGGCAACATTTTTCGCAACACCTTTAACGCTCTCGCGGTATGCGAGGTTACCAAAACACGTTTGCCTTCGGCAAGATAATGAGCAATTAAATTGGCGATGGTATGCGATTTTCCGGTACCGGGAGGTCCCTGCACAACAACCCCGCGCTGACCGCGAATTTTGTGCAAAATTTCAACTTGTTCGTCATTTGCAGGAAGAGGGAAATAAATGTCATCCGGTTGTCGATGTCCGCCATTTGCCGCTGCCAGTTGATTGTTTTCAACCGAAACCAACGACGCAACTGCCGGTGGAATTTCGCCGGTGCGGCGAATGCGCGAGACAATTTCCGCGAAAGCGCGCAACAACATTTGATCTGTTCGTTTGCGAAGAATAATCGCCGGTGCAAAGAAAATACGCGGGCGTTGCGATGCCTGCGTATCCGGCGAGAGCGCATCCACATACTCCCCGGCCGGCTCCACCCGGTTCATCCAGTCCATCAACGCTTTCTTGATAATGGTGCGTTCATCCGCATTTTCCGGAAACACCTGCAATTCAGCTTGCAACAGCGCAGCCGTTTCGGGATCAACTTGTTGTGATAAATCCAGCATTTCCTGCTCCAGGCTAAATTCCAGCCCTTCCGCAGATGGCGAAATACGGATCAGCGATTTGTCAGCGTCAAACACCACATTAACGGGAACGGTAAACAGATGTCGCTGGATCGTTTCGCCGTCCGCATTCTTCCAAAGCAGACAGCCAAAACCCATCACGACTTCGTACGCCTCACCAAATTTTTCCTGACGCTGGTACAGCGAAAAAAAATCGCTGAACAATTTTTGTGACGGTTGCGACATTTTGGCCTTCTTTTGCCATGGCCACCACTCATCAGCGATGTAACTTTCCCATAACGGCAGCACTTCGCTGCGAACATCTTTTATCTCATATTTTTGGGTATTTTTCGAATCATCACCATGCGAGATTTGAATACTCTCCAATAATTCCGGAAATTGACGCTCAAAATCGGATAAATGGTCCGGATTCAACCATTTTTCCAATAAAAACGGCGGTTTTGGCGCATTTTGAATTTCCGGTTTACTGATTTCCAGCCAATATTCACTATTTTGCAAATTCAGCCGGCTGTTCACAAAAACTGATTGAACATGGGATTCGCGAGGTAAGTTGTTTAGCCAAAATACCTTTTCATATTGATTCACATGTTTTACAGGCTTCAATTGCAGTTGAATAAGCTCCTGTAAAAATGTATATAATTTTATTGCGCGATCCGCTAATTCTTGCGGCTTCTTGGTTTGATGATCGGTATGTACACTCACGATAATTGCTCTCCTTGTCCTTCCAGAACAAATCTCCATTTCCGGGCGGCCGGTAAAAAAGGCATAATTCGGCCATTTTTAATACCCAATAATTAAAGATATTCACAAAGTTTTTGTTTCTGTGAATGTCACAAAATCATCTTTTTTAATTTGGAATATTCAAAAAGGCGCATTTTTAACTGATTTGGGAAGAATTTTTGACAACAGTAGCGGGCAAAAAATTACTTAATGTTGTAATCGCGGGGAACGGGTTACGTTGACAATACTAAATAACAACAGCACCACACCAGTCCACTGAACCCAACTGAGCACATTTCCGCGCAACGCATATTCCAGAATAATGGCGGTTAGCGGAAACGCCAGTTCGCAGATGGTGGCAACGGAGGCGGTAATTCTTTTTAATCCATAGTAGTATAAAAAAATAGCGGGGCCGCCGGTTGTGAGCGCAATCAGTAAAAAAACGGCTTGTTGGGTTGGCTGGATATCTGAAATTTGGGTGATATATCCGGCGCCGATGGCAATAACGGACATCACGAGAGCGGTGAGCGCAAAACGCAAATACGTTGCAGAAACAAAGCTGATATTGTGCAGCGCACGTTTGCTGAAAACAGTTGAAGCGGCAAATCCGAAAACAGCCAGCATGGCAAAAATCACAGCCTCCAGCGTTTTATCACCGGTAGCTAAATTGGGCAAATGGGTACCGAAGGTCATAACATACGCGCCGAGCATCGCTAAAAATGCCCAAACCAGAAACGATTTCGGGGGTTTTTCCTTCAATAAAACGGCGGCGAGAAAAATGGCAACGACCGGTTGCAACTTTTGGATCAACACCACAATGGATAAATTTACAAAATTTACGTTAAACAATGCGCGGGTAATTGCCATTGTTCCGATGGCGCCGCCGAACACCGCAACAGCCAAAAACGCCAGCCAGTCCCGGCTTTTCAACGCTAAAATTTCTTTGCGGCGTTGCCAAAAAATGGGCGACAGCAACAGCGCAATTAACGCGCTTTCCACAAAAACGACCAGCGGAACGGGCAAACTGTATAGCGAAGGACGCAGTGCGATACCGTCAATTCCCCAAAGTGCTGCAGCAATTATCACAAAAATCGGCGCGAAACGTTCCACTCGGTCGCTTACTCCTGAGATTCCGGATATTCATTATTGAGGCAAACTTCGCATCCGACCGGTTGATTGTGTTCATCCGTCACTAATAATTTGTCGGATTTTCCGTTTCGGATAAAAAAATCGTCCAATTGCAAATCAGCTATTTCGCCAAAAATATGTTTGTTGTAGCGATCCAACACATTTTTGAATGATTCGATGGCAGCGTTGGAAATCGGGAAATCCAGATTCCGGCAGCGCATCAGGGTTGAATGGGTTAACATGGTGTGAAATTGTGTTTCGGGACGCAAACATAAATTGTGCTCCGAATTATACAGCTGATCGGCGATTTCGCCCCGGATAACCTGCAACAGCGGCAGCGTCGGATATACCCGAACGCCAACCGACAGTCCTTTATTCGCATGAATGTGAGCAAAAAGTCCCATCAAATAAATGCGGGTTTCCGGCATCCGCATCAGCCAGCGACGGGTGACCGGGCGGGCAAATACGACGTATTCCTGCAAATCCTTTTCAGTTTGCCGGATATAATCCGCGATGGAGCGAACGGTTATGTGTGCAGCCGAAAAATTGATTTGAAAAGCGGCGTCGGGATAAAATTGTTGGATACTGTGGCTCAATTCCTGCAACGCATTTTGCAAACCCTGCACCATTTTGGGGAATTTTGTTAACTCAAGTTTGAAAACCAGCGATGTAAAATGCGCGACTTCCAATCGCTGCAACACATCCATATTAAATGAAAATTGCGGATTACACATTTGCCGGAAGGCTTCCAAATGGCGGGCTTGCTGGAAATCATCGCTCAAAATTTTGATGTGATCGTAAAAACGGCACAACCGCACCAATTGCTCATGAATTTGAGCCTGTTCTTTCTTCCCGGTGATGCGATACGTTGCGATTTCCAGTTTCCTTTCGTGCTTAAATTAATGCGCCAATGCCCAGTGCCATCCCCACCCGAGGATCGCGTAACGTGCTAATTTTCCTATAGTTACTAATGGAATAAATTGCGATGCCGGCAAATGGAACAGCCCTGCAGCAACTGTCAGCGGATCTCCGATTATGGGCAGCCAACTAAACAACAGTGAAAAAACGCCATACCGTTGGTAAAAATTTCCGGCTTTTTCGACAGTAGCATCCGACATTCGCAACACTTTTTTGAGCAACCATTGGCTGCCACTTTTGCCGATCCAAAAATTGACCAGCGCGCCCAAAACATTGCCTGCTGTTGCGATCACAACCAAAATCAGCACATCTTCGCCTTCAGAAACCAGCCAGAGCAATGCCGCCTCAGATGTTCCCGGCAGCAAAGTTGCTGATAAAAATGCAGAAAAAAACAACCCAACAACGCCGATTTCCATTTGGCAAAATTGTCCTGTCGAGATTTGCAACCCGGCCTCAATTTATTGACCGGGTTGCAAATATAGTTACAAATGTACCATTTTAGTACATTTTTTTGCACTTATAGGATAGAAAAAGCGGGGAAGTTATTTCGAACGATTGGGTTTGTAGTTTGGATCGTGCTGATCCAGCAACACCGGATTTCCGTCCGGGTCTGTCAAAACGGTGTACGCCGGACCGGTTGAAGTTTCGTCGGCTTCAACAATTAATTTGATGCCTTTACCCTTCAACTCCTGCTGAATATTACGGACATCCGACGGGTTAAACGTTAGCGTATTTTTATCGAACATCCCCTCAAATAACCCAATAATTGCAGTTCCGTTCTGCATGATCAGCCATTTTTCCGCTTCGTGATCATCGATAGCTTCAAAACCGAGCGCTTCGTAAAATTTACGCGATGCTTTAATATCTTTTACCGCTAAACTGACCGAAAAATTACCTAATTCCATTGTTGCATCCTTTCTCTATTTCTGAATCTAAAGCGGGTATTGGCAAAAATTGCCACTGCTTTTCCCGGCAAAAATCAACCATTTGCTGAACGCAGGTCAACAAATGCGGTGCTGTCTGAGCCGAATCGTGAAAAACAACTATATCGCCCGGACGTAAAGATTGTCGCAAGTGTTTCATAATTTTATCCGGTTGCCATTTAAAATCATACGCCATTACCGACCACAGCACCATTTGCTGGTTAAATTTGCGCAGCACCGGAAAAATTCGTCCGTCAAAATAGCCGTATGGCGGACGAAACAGCGTTGGCATTTTCCCAAATTTATCGCAAATCATTTGGTTTGCAAATGCCAGCTCCCGCTCAATTTGCGCGTTGCGCAATCCTGTCATCGCCGTGTGGTGAAAACTGTGGCTTCCCAAAACGTGTTCGCTGTAATCCAAATCTACCAATAGGTTCCGGTTACGAAAAACCTGCTCGCCGGACAGAAAAAAGGTTGCCGGAATTTGCGCATCTGCCAAATAATCCAGCAACGGTTGCGTGACCGGCGGGTGCGGGCCATCGTCAAAGGTCAGGTAAATTGCGTTGGTTTCCGGTGGAAAAGACCATCTAATTTGTGGAAACGGTTTAAAAAAAAATCGCGCTAAGTTGCGATGGGCAATCATTTTATTTCCAGCGAAACAGTTTGAAAAATCCGGCAAATCCGGCTATCACAATATACGGTATCTGGGCCAGTTCCGCGATGAAAAAATAGATCAACAAATCCTGTCGCTGCAACACATCCAGCGCCCGGCGAATGACCAGATATTCCGGGAAAATTTTCAGCACAACCAGATTCAGCGCCAATTGTCCGCTGATTAAACCGCTAAGCCAGAGCATCGGCAAACCAAGCATCATTACATAAAACAGGTAAACGATCAGCAAAAATACAAAAGTTAACGCACCCGGATATTCCCTGCTTTTGGAACCCCAGCGCGCCCGTTGATTGATAAATTGCCGGAGCGTATCGACCGGCTGTGTATAATTGATGGTTGCCGGATCGAGATTGTAACGCACCTGCCAGTTTGTGTGATGATGCAGATATTGCATAAATAAATCGTCGTCGCCGGAGGGAATATGCGCATGCCCGGCGAAACCGCCAACGGCGTCGAATGCGGCGCGACGATACGCCAGGTTTGCACCGTTGCAAATTAACGGATAGCGATTGCCGTTCGCACCGACTCCGGCAAACACCAAACCGGCGAATTCCAGCGTTTGCAATTTATGGAATAACGTGCTTTCGCTGTTTGGATCGAATGTAATCAGTCCAGCAACCATTCCGGTTTTTTCATCGAATTGGCGAACCGTTCCGGCAATCCAGTCCGGCTGCACCTGACAATCGGCATCGGTTGTCATAATAATTTCACCGGTGCTGAAGGTTATCGCATGGGCGAGTGCATCTTTTTTGAAGGTGGGGCGATCTGGCTGCCCGTCGTGAGAAATCAGGCGAAAATGGGTCAATCGGGATTCGCGAATGAAGGCTTCGACCGTTTCGGCTGTGCCATCGGTTGACCGATCATCGATGATGATAACTTCAAAATTATCAGGCGGATAGGTTTGCTTGGCAAGACTCGCCAATGTTTGGACAATATTTGCAGATTCATTACGGGCAGGAATGAGCACGGAAACTTTCGGAAGCGCCGTTTGCGGCTCGCTCTCGCGTTTTTGCTCCCGCAAAATGCCAATCCAGAAAAACAGGATAATCAAACAATAAACAATTCCCGGTATCAGCAGGGCAATTTCGATCGGGCTCAGGTTCATTTTTTACTTGCCAATGTTGCATCGAAAACACCAGAGGACGCGTTCGAAGTCGAAGTATTATTTTGCTTTAATTCACGCAATTTGAAAAGATAGAATGTTCCGAGCAACGCCGGCAACAAAAAATTCAGCACAAAAATCAGCAGCGACGCATTGAAAACAGCTGCTTCGGAAACGGCAAAAAATCCGTAAAAAAATACCGCAATCCCTTCGCGAATACCCAAATCGCCAAAAGTCACCGGCAGCAGCGTTTTCACAAACAGCATCGCCGAAACCGCCAAAAATGATTCGGTGACGCCCACCTCTGTAAACGCATTTACCAAAACGTGGTATTGCAAAATGATCACCAAATACCAAACCAGGCTGAGGAACAGCACCGTCAGGCTGTTGGCAAAAGTGAATTCGTCGAATGTTTGCAACATTGAGCGGCGGCGCGAACCGGGCGGCAACCGTTTTTGGAGCTGTTGCAGAATTTTTTTGAGCAGCGACGGATTGAGCACAACCACCCAAACGGCAACCAACGCGGCTGCGCCGATAAACAGCAGCCAGCGTGCATCGTGAATGCTCCACGCCTGATAATGAAAAATAAGTGTGAGCAGCGCGATGCCGCCGAGCGTAAAAATGATTACCTGATTGGCGGCTTTGTCCAACACGTTCAATCCGGTGATGGTCAGGCGATCCTGACCGGGGAAAAACAGACCGCGCCCCAACTCCCCGATTCTGCCGGGCGTAATCAGCCCGAGCGTGTAGCCGAACAGCAGCGACCCGAGAACATCTTTATTGCGAATGCCGGCAAAACGGTTGTTGAGCAAATAACGCCATTTGAGGTAGGCGAGGTAAATATTCGGCAGCAGAAGTAGCGCGCAAACAACCAAATATTGCAATTTGGCATTATTGATTGCATCGACAATAGATTCCCGGTTATCGATTTTGTAATACAAAACCGCAATCAACGCCACACCGGCGATCAATTTCAGCCAGTATAGCCAGCGATATCGGGATTTGCCGGTTTTCATGCGTTCGTAAGTTTGGTGGTGTAAACGGTAATCGGTGTGCCGGAATTGCGGTCGAATTCGCAGCCGGCCATCACGCCGATTTTGGCGATTTCTTCGGCGGAATCCAGTTGGTCGTAAACGGCAAACATGGCGCCAACTGCAAAATCGCCACCGGAGCCAACCGCCCAAAAGCGTTGATATTCAACGATATCACGCAACGCGTACGCCCCGAAAATACCGCCCGGGCTGACAATCACCGCTTCCAGATGGCTGGATTCAAACGGATCTTCCTCATCCTCTTTGGGATTCAGAAAGTATTTTTCTTTGAGGATGGGGTGCAAAAAACGGAGCGTTTCGAAGATATTTTCGCGGGTATCGAGCTTCACTTTTTTGGCATTTGTCCGCAGCGCATTTTCGAAGGCGATTTGCGTTGCCGCAGAGCCGACAAACCCGACAAATGCGTTTTCGGTACGAAAAATTTTGTCGGGAGATTTGTCATATTTTGCGGCAATTTTCACGTTGCCGGTTGTCGAGAGGGTATCTGCGGCAATCGCGGCGATGCCGTTTTTGCACGCCACTACAATTGTGGACATGTATCGTTTCCTGAATAATTTTCTCGTTAATTTTAAATGGCAATATACAGCGAAAACCGCTGGCTGTCGCCGAAATCATCATCGAATGGCGTGTAGCTGTAATCAATTTGAAATGACGTTTTGCGGATACCGACCCCAAATGTGACGCTGCGGTTCTCGTAACCGCTCATGTAACCGGCACGGAGCATCAGTTGTTTCCAAACACCGGCTTCCGCGCCAACGTGGATGCGCACATCTTCGTCCAGCGGTTTCAGCACATCGCCGGCGAGAAGCAGGTTCACTGATCCGAGCATTTTGCTGAGGTCGTATGAGGCGCCGACCCGCATTAAAGCAGGCAATTTGGTCTTTTCCAGATTCAGTTCGTTCATGCTGCCGAGGTTTTGCAATGCACCGGCGAGGTTCAGGTTTTCGCCCAACCGATAGCGCAAACCGAAATCCACGGCGTAGCCATTGGCGGTGTAGACATAAATTTTCTCGAACAGATATTTGGCAGTGATGCCGATATCCAGTTTTTCGCCAAATTTACGGGCATGCGAAATCCCCAGCGACAGATAATTAGCGCCAAATTGTTCCACAGGTTCGTTCGTTGGAAAATCGCGGGCAGGAATATCGTCCACGCCAAGGCTGTACACATGAAATCCCCATGCGGAAGTTGCGCCGCGAAATTGCACTGCACCAAACTGGCTGTTGACGGATTCCAGCCAACTGTTATACATCATCGTTAAATTATTGCGGTCCGATGCCATCAGCCCGGCGGGATTCCAATAGGTTGCGGTTGCATCATCTGCAACAGCGGCATATGCCTCACCCATTCCACCGGCGCGCGCGCCGACGCCGATTTTCAAAAAGGACATTCCGGTAACGCCGTCATTCTCTCCGGCGAAAACCAGAAACGAGCTAACCAACAGTATTGCGATAATTTTTTTCATTTTTTGATCCACAGATTTCACAAATCTTTATTATCCACTAATTTCACAAATTTCACGAATTATTTAGAACGACTAACTGTAACTGTTTTATTACAAGATGTATCGTTTATGGAATAATGATTTTTCTCCAAAATTTATCAACAACCCAACCTTCATTTTTGTTGTTTTCAATGCATTTATTATTTGAGACTCCTCCACTCCCCCACACTTTTGTAACGCCTTAATTTCAACAATAATCTTTCCGAAACAATAGAAATCGGGGACATAATAAGTTTTCAACTGTTCATCACGATACATAATTGAGAATCTTTTCTGTGGCTCAAATGGGATCTTGCGGTGCCGAAATTCTATCTCAAGCGCCTCCTGATATACAGCTTCTAAAAAACCACAGCCTAACTCTCGATGAACAGCCATTGCAGCGCCAACAATCTGAAAAACTTCCTCTTTATAAACAAGTTCAACCTGACTTTTTGAATAAACCATTTTAAGAAATTGTTTAATTGGAAATTAATATAACCTTTATTATTGCTTTCAAAATTAATTTCAAATTCGTGTAATTCGTGTAATTCGTGGATAAACGCCATCCATCAAAACAAAAAGCGCCACGAGAAAATGTGGCTGACGCCTTCGTCCACCACATCGCCGACGAACGCATAATCCAGAATCATGCTGCTGCTTTTGAAAGGGTGAAAAATCAATCCGCCGCCGAGCGTGAGGTGATCGGTGTCGTATCCCGCGCGAATTGCGGCGATGTCCATCAAATATTCCGCGCCAACGTGTTGTTTTTCCGTGCCTTTATCATTCCACTCAAAATCGTATGCAATCGCCAGATTTTTGACTGGCGTTTGAAAAAATACCCCGGCTTTTTGGGTCGTCGGAAACGCGTTTTCCGTTTCAATGCCCCGGCTGAACAAATCATTGGTGTTCGATTTCAGCGATGCGTTGACATCTTTCAACTGATATCCGATCGTCAATTGATCGACCGGGCGAATCATCACGCCGAAGTCGAAACCGAATCCACTACCGCTGTAGTCGAATTCTTCGTCATCGGAAATGCCTTCCCGCAGGAATTTTACGGCGATGCCGATGGTGATCAGATCATCGCGGGTGTTTTGCAGTAATCCGTCCATCTGAAGCAATTTCACCATATTCATCGAAAAAGCGCCGTAAATGGCGTTCAAACCGTTGTTGATTTCACCGACATTCTCCCCGACAGAATTTAGAGCCGACAAATCGCCAACACCGCTGTTGATCCAGCCGATGGCTGCACCGGCAAACGGCGGTAACGGTGCGCTCAACCCGATAAAATTAAACTCGCGATCCAGCGACATGCTGCTGTAAGACAGCGCAAACTGGCGTTTTTCCAGCCGGGACAATCCCGCCGGATTGTAATACATGCCGAATCCGTTGTCCGCGCTGGCAACCTGTGCGTTGCCCATCGCCGTGCCGCGCGCGCCAAGCCCGACACGCAAAAACGATCCGGCAAACCCACCGCTGCCTTCCGCGAGCAGCGTTCCGGTTATCAGAATAATCGATAAATGGTCATTCCTGCGAATGCAGGAATCCCCTGATTTTTTCTACGAACAAAGTTCTCCATATAAATCCGTCCAATCGGGATTAATATTATTGATTTCGTTTTCTTTGAATTCCCGCTTCCATTTTTTCATCTGCTTTTCTTTCAAAATGGCAGCTTCAATATTTTCTGTTTGAAGATACCAAACCAGTTTATGGCAATTGTATTTTGCTGAAAAACCTTTGATTATATTTGACTTATGTTCATAAACCCTGCGGCACAAATCATTGGTTACGCCGATATACAGTGTTGTGTTATGGCGATTAGCCATCATGTAAACGTAATAATTGTTCATATATAATTACGTTTCAAAGTTATGAGATTCCTGCCTACGCAGGAATGACCGATTTTTCTTTGGGTTGGAGATTTTTACCCACAAATGAATTCGTGTTCATTTGCGGCAACCATCAATTAATCACCACAACCTTGCCCCAACTGACTTCGCCGCCAACATTGGCTCGGAAAAAATAGACGCCGTTATCGACCATCCGTCCGTTGCTGTCGGAGCCATCCCAAGTTACGCTGCGGTCTTCCGTTCCGGCGGGAACTCCGGCGATGCTGCTGCGGATGGTGGTCACTTTTTCCATTGCGAAATTGTAGATATCCACCGTGACATCGGCTGCGCCGGAAACGTCAAACTGGAAACGGCAGGGGCGATCGGTGTGCGCTGGCGTAAACGGGTTGGGATAGGCATACACTTTGGGGTCGGTGCGTTCGCGGGTGCTCACAAAACTGCGGTAAATCGTCCAGTCGAAACCGCTGTTATCGGTGCTGGCCAGTCCATCGGACGATCCCGCCCAAAAGCGGTGCTCCGGCGCCATCGTCGGTGAGGTTGCCACTGCGTAAAATGTGTTGGTGTAAATGCCTTCGCCGCTCACTTTGTCGCGGATGGGCGGCACGATAAACCAGTTTTCGCCATCGTCGATGGATTTGTAAACACCGCTTTCCGTTGCCACATAAATTGCGGAATCGTAAAACGCCACATATCGCGGAAAGGTGCCGTCGGAAAGTTCATCTTTCAGAAAAATATCCCAGGTTACGCCGCCGTTGGTGGTGCGACTGATTGCGTTAAATTCACCATCCTGACTGTTGAGAGTGGTTGCCCAAACGCTGTTATCATACGGATTGTGCCAAAGCCCAATCACCCAGTTGCCGGAAATCGGGCGGTTCTGGTTGCTGCTGGTGAAGCGCTGCCAGGTTTGCCCGCCATCGCTGGTTTTGCTGATGCCACCGACCGTGCCCACCCAGATGTTGCCGTTTTCCTGCATCACCGAAAAGCCGCGATGGTTGAGCTGACCGAGCACATCATACGGTAATCCGTCGGTTGTGATGGTTTCCCAGGTTTGTCCGCGATCCAATGTGCGACGAATGCCGCCGCCCCAACTGGTGATCCACACTTCATTTGCGCTCACCGCGATCAGATCGAACGAAATATTTTGCACCGGCGTTGTGGTCGGCTGTTTGCCGTTGGCGGTGTCGTCGCGGGCATCGACCGGCTGTGGGATGAAGTTCCATTCCGTGCTCCCCGGCTCGCGATAGCGAATGCCGCCGCCGGTTTGCAACTCGGTGCCTTCTTCCACCAGCGAATCGAATCCGGTCGTAATCCACAGCGTGCCGTCCGGTCCGATATCCAGCGCCGTAACGCCGCCGCGACCACCGTAATCGTCTTCAGTGTATCGCTCCCAACTACTGCCGTTATCATACGAAATGCCCAGTCCACGACCCGCACCGACATACAGCGCACCATTCAAATAATACAGGTCTGTAATGCTGTTGCTGATCACGCCGTTGCGAGCGGGCGTTTCCTGAAAGCTAAATTTTTCAACCACTTGCGCAATAGCGATATTCGCAAAAAGGATACCCGCAAACAGCAAGGTAATGTTCAGTTTTTTCATTTTTTCTCCGAATGAGATCATGAGTTACGGCAAAATTACCAGTGAATCAACAAGCGCTGCAGATAAATTCCCGACGCGATCCTGCGCCTCAAATGTGAAATAAAATGTGCCAGAAGCGCTCGTTCCGTCGATCAGCAAACCACGGGAAAATATGCCGTCACCGGCCACTTCATCGCGATAATTTTCGAAATCTCCATTATCAAACATTTCGATTGTGGATGGCGTGCCGCCTTCCCGCTGGATCGTCATATTTACAATTTGGAGATCGCCCAATCCTTGGGAATCGTCTGCGGAAATGCGTACTTCGATAACGCCGGTGCCGACCGTCGGTCGCGTTACAGAATCCGGCAACGACGGATTGAACACAGTTGGCAACGTGTTTTCCAGAAAAATGGGTTGCAAAATAACGTTCGACAGATCGCCGCTGGCATCTGCAACCTGAAACGCAAGTTGATATTCGCCAACACGTTCCGCAGCGTAAGTTGAATCGATATTGCGGGTTAGCACAGCTTCGAAATCGCTGTTTGCGCTTTCGGTGAACAGCGTGTCTGTCGCCAGCGTAACGCTGTTGCGTTGCAGCCGCATCAGTCCGTACTGGATGTCATCGGTCAAATTGCTGTCCAGAACAGTGATCGAAAAGGCAATCGGCGCGGTGCCGGATTGCAGCGTGTCGGGAACATTTGTCGTCAGAATTTCCGGCGCCACATTCACTATGGTTCGCGACTCGGCGAAGCCGGTGGTCAGCGTTTCGCCGCTGTTGTCCGTCACCGATGCGCGAATAAAAAAACTGCCGCGCGGAAAAACCAGCGAATCGCTCTGAAAAACATTCGAGAAAACACCGTCGCCGGCGAGTACATCGCCGCTGCCGGAATTTTGGGTGTTGCCGTCATCCAGCAGCGTTATTTCACGGAATTGCGTTGTTTGATTCGACTGAAACAGCGTGGCTTTCACCCCGGATATCGCCGAAATACCATCCGGATGCGAAATCCGGAACATCAGCGCATAATCCCGCTCGCGGGAAACATCCACAACTGCCGGCGTTTTCACCGCTTCGATGGCGAAAACATCACCGGGCTCCGGCTGCACCACTTCTTCCTCGCATGCCAAAAATCCGGCCATCACCGTCAGCGGAATGAGTAATTTCAACATTTTCATCATTTTCAAACCTTTGTTAAAAGATTGTTTTAAAGGAAAAAGGAAAAAGTTAAAAGGAAAAGGTTATGGTCACTTTATCCGTTATCCTTTATCGTTTATCCTTATTTCCCCTATTTCGTGAATAAAATGCCGGACCATTCGCCGAGTGTAGATTGGCTTTCCAGCGTAAATCCGGTGCGCCGGAAAATGCCGATGAAACGCTCTGCTTCGGTTGCCAGAATGCCGGAGATGAGCAGTTTGCCCTCATTTTGCAGGCATTCGTAAAGCGCATCGGCGATCGGTTCCAAAATATGAAACTGGATATTTGCCAAAATAACCGGGAATTTTTGCCCCACAACATATGAAATGTTGCCAACATACACTTCAACGCTATTTGTTTTGTTGAGTTGCAAATTGTGCTCGGCGTTTTCAATCGCTTCGGGATCGATATCGATGCCGATCACAGATGCCGCACCGAGTTTGCGTGCCGCGATTGCCAGAATGCCGGAACCTGTGCCCAAATCCAAAATGGCTTTTTCCCGCAAATCCAGCGATTGCATCAGTTGAATCATCAATTTTGTGGTTTCGTGGTGACCGGTGCCAAATGCCATCTGCGGATCGATAATGATCGCTTCGCCGGTTGCGCCGTCCGGCAGATTTTCCCACGGCGGACGCACCCACAGTTTTTCACCGATTTGAACCGGTTTAAAATATTTGCGCCACTCGGCGTTCCAGTTTTGATAGGGCAGTTTTTCGATGATCAATTCGGACACATCGAACGCCGGATTGAGCCGCTGCAGCACCGCAACCACATTTTGGTGATGCTCCGGTGTCCAGTCGCCCGGCAAATAAACGATCCAATCGTCATCACTTTTTTCGTAAATGCCCATGCAACCGGCGCTGTGCAACTCTGCGGATAAAATATCCGTATCAAATCCGGCTGTTTGCAAATGAAGTTCGAAATATTCTTTTTTCATAAGTTTAGCGTATGGCAATATTTACGTTGATACCAAATTCTTTGTAAGTGGTTTTCCCGGTGCGTTTGTTTTCGCTGCTGCTCTGTTCGTAAAACGCTGTGCCGTTCACTTTGGCGCTAAAGCGATAGGAAATCGCCGGGCGCAATTTCCAGTTTTTGGAATCTTCCAATTCCTGAAAATCTTTTTCGGTTTGCTGGCGGGAGAAGCTGCGGTTATCGCTTTTATCAAAGGACAGCGAAAATGACACCTCATTCTTGAGCGGCTTTTTGAGGAACGGCAGCGGCAACCGGAAACCGCGAGTCACGGAATAGGATAGGTTAACGTTAAAGCCGGACTGTTCCCGTTTGGTGATTGCGCCCGCTGTCCGGTAGTCGTACGATACGGAGCTGTTGGCACGAATGGTTGTTTGGACATCCCATTTTGTGTTCAGCGTAATACCCACCAACGGCTGATAATTGATGGTGTAACTGAGCGCGTCTCGCTGCCCGTTCCGGCTGGATTCGGTTTGCTTACCGTTGCGATTGTGCTCGATGGACGCGGTTTTCGCAACAATTTTAATGAGCGGCAATTTTTCCGCACCACGGAAACTCACCCGCCAATCGGGTATCAATTTCCACCAATCTTCTTGGGCATTTCCGGGGTCGTCGCCGGTGAAAAATATCGTATTGTTTTCGTTGACGGTTTGTTGATTGTTCGATTCGCTGATCACTTTTTGAGTGCCGTATTTCAAGCTGGCAGTGATGTTCCGGGCGATGTCCAGCGAGATATTTCCGTCAACCTGACGGCTGTATTTGGTATTCGCCGGCGTGATAATTTTGTTGAAGCTGGAATCGTCCTGCACGCCGGGATCGCGGGTTAAACCAAATTGGAAGCCCAAATCCGGCACCGCATCGATGTTGCTTTGAGCCAGCGAATAATCTTCTTTATAATTGACGTTGAACGATTTGAACGAGTGGAACACATGCCAAATCATTTTTGCGGGATTTGGAACAGCAAAACCGGAGCCGCCATCTTCACTTTTTTCACCATCTTTGGATTTGTCGTCATCTTTTTCGCCACCGCTGCGTCTGCCTTTATTGGCGTTTCCGGCCGGTTTTCGGGCACCCGGTTTGTTGGGATTGTAGATTTCTTCCATCAACGTTGCCATCCGGAAATCCAGCCCGACGCTGTGAGAAACGTTTTGGGTGGTTCCGCGGGCATTGGTTTGCGGGCGATCCAGCGAATAGGTAAAATTGGAGCTGTAAGTGTAATTCGGGTTCAGCCAGTTAAACATTTTGGGCGTGTAATTGGCGCCGACCGTTTGGCTGATTCGCCGGTTTTCCCCAAAATCCAGCCGGTTAAAAATATTGCTGACGACATCGCCGGCGCGAATGTTGTTGTCTGTTTCGAAATTGCTGCCGAGGAAATTGCCGGAAGTATCTCTTTCGGCGTTTTCTCTCAACTGCGGATCGTTTTGATAATCCCGCCCGAACCGGAAGTTCAGCGCATCAGTTAACCGCCAGTCCATTGTGAACTTACGGGTTGTTTTTACGTTCACGTTCGGGTCTTGCGCAACGGCTTCCAAACGGCTTTTTCGTTGATCGGTATTATCTGTCAACGTCATGTTTGCGGTTACGGCAGATGGCGTGTAAAATATTTTTTGACCGGTCAAAAAGCCCAGTTTTTTGCTTTTGCCCAAAAAGCTGAACGGTCGAATAAAGTTATCTTTGCCAAAAGGCACCCGGAAATTTAATTGGCTACTAATGGTGGTTTTGTTGTTGAATTCTTCAGTTGGGCTGGTAGCTTCACTTTTCGAATAATCCAGATCGAACCGCAATTGGTTGACGGTGTATTTCAAATACCACGGATCGCGGTTTTTGTCGCGGCGGCTCAACGTTCCGCCGATCGAACGGGTCTCGCTAAAAGTAATTTGATCCTGCAACGCGGAATCGATGCTGGCTGCGCCAAAAAATGTTTTCATCCGACCGCCAAAACCGCCGGGTGTGTAATTGGTGGGCTCGTCGCTGTTGTAAAAATATTTGGGAACGTTGGTGGTGCGGTTCAATTTGGCATCGATGGGAATTTCCAATCCCCAGCTTTCCGGTAAAAATTTGTCCACTTTCAGGCTTGCGACATACAACTGGCGCTGTTCGGTTTTTTCTTTCCCGTTTTGGTCGGCAAATTGCTGGTCGAGCCGCCGGAAGTTGTCGTCTTTCAGTTCCCACTGGGCACTGAATCGCCCGATATCTGCCAATGTTAAATCGGTTTTCAACCGCATTGCGGTGCCGCTTTCGCGTTCCACGCCGGTCAGTCGCATTTCATCCAGCCAGATTTCCGTGCCGGATAAATCGGTTTCACCCAGGTTTATTGCCCCGATGGTGATATAATTGATGTTGTGCAAACCGGGTCTGCCAACCACGATAAATTCTTTTTCGGGGAAGTTCGGATCTTTCCGGTAAAACACCTCCACGTTGGATGCGGAATCGGGAATCGGGATTCCGGCGATATCCCGCGCGGTGGCGGCATCGATCCGGAATTCCACATTTTTGGTGCGGGACAGCTCCTCAAAATCGATTTCCAGATTGTTCGCTTCCGCCCATCCGGGATAGAGCGGTTGCCGGTATTCGTAATAAGTGCGGTCTGTCGGACCGAAACGGATATACAACACAGGCTTGTCTCCGGCGTCTGCATTGAGCAATTCATCGCCGTGAGCAAACATCTTTAACCGTTTGTAATTAATAAGGTTTAGCTTTTGCCGGGTGAACAGCTTTCGCGCCTCTGCGCGGGCACCGGGGCGGAATTCGAGCATTTGCATCGCCAACGATTGCTCTTTGGAAACCGCCTGAGTAATGCGGTCGCGAATGCCCTCAACGCCCGGCGGGCTGGTGTAATTGATCGGCGGGCCGCTGTGTTCGTCGGTGTTGTAAACGGTGATGCCGAAAGTGCCTTCTTTTTGCTCCAACGGACGATCGGGCTGATCTGCCCAGCCGATTTCTTCCCATTCGTTGCCGACAAAATCGAACGCGGCAATTTGCAGCGAGTCGTATTGCCCCTGCGATGGCGGCAAATCGTTCATCCACAATCGCACAAAATATACCTGCTGAAATGTGGTGTCGGGATCGCCATAAATAATCCGGTTGTCATCGCGCAGCGGGATGCGATACAATTTCCATCCGGTGGACGTGCCGTCGTCGAACACGGTTTGTCCGGCGTAAAACGGCTCGTTGGCATCGTCATCCAGACGGAAGCTGTATTCGATGTAATCGTTAAACAGGTTGATATCGCCGTCACCGTCCAGGTCTTCGGTATCGGGAATTCTTGCGCCCTGCTGGCTGGAGTTGCCTTCGGTTCCGTTGATGCCCAAAAATAGCGGACGGGTATCGCGTGGTGCCAGCCAGTCGTCATCGCCCGCATCCTGGAATAGCGGATTGGTGTTGCTGTTTGAAACACCATCGACACCGGTATCTTCGCCTTCATCCAAATCCAGCAAACCGTTGAAGTTGCGGTCTTCTGTGTTCAAATTTTGATACGATTCAACGGGAATCGACGGGTTGTTGTAATCGGGGAACGAACCGCGCACATAATAATCCTCGCTGATTCGACCGAGGTCGATGTTCACCTGCCCTTTGTTACCGCGCACCCACAATTCGATAAACTTGGTTTTCTGCTGATCCGGGAAAGAAATAGTGCTTCGCATGATGCCCGCCCACGCGCTGTCCACCGGAACGCCGTCATTTCGCCAGCGCAAATTGAGCACGTTGGTGGTGGTTCCGGATTGCGCCGTCACATCCCGGTCCGGGAAAATGCTTTGGGTGGGAATTTGATCAAACGGGTTGAACCAGTTGAATTGCACCCGGTTGTTATCCATCGATTGAATGAAAGCGCGGCGCTGGAGCGGATTCAATTCATAGTCAACCATTTCGTTGGATAGCAGCCGGAAGCGCATGGGCACAGACGCCGGCGACCAGATGCGATACTGAATACCGAGTGTGGTAAAACGGCGGCTGCCCTCGAAATCGTCGATGTATGCAACGCCGTCGTTATCGCCGGTGCTTTTTTCGTTGAAGGTGTTGGGGTTGGGGCGAACCTGGGCAATTTCCGCTTCCAATCGCAATTTGGATTCGGCGGAAGTTTCGACAATCGGTAATTTATCGAATAAGGTGGTTAAAAAATTGGGCTGCATGTTTACGGCAGAGTTGATGTCCCAGATGAAGTTACGGAAAGGTTCCTGTCCCAATCGCACCCGCTGGTCGAGCGTCGAGCGGCTGTGATACAAACCGGTTAAACCGATGAAATTATCTTTGCCAAAGGTATATTCCAGCCGTCCGCCGAGCAGCGTTTTTTTGTCCAATTGAAACAGCGCACCGCGTTCGTATTCGATATCCACCTGCGCATCGGCGCGACGGGCTTCCGGCGCGGTTAATTCCAACTGCCCGCTAAAATAATCGATGGTGTAATCGACGTCTTTCTTCAATTCACGCCCGTTCAACCGAACCCGTTCGGAACCTTCCAGCACGTTAAAACCGAGGTCAAAATTGTTGGAAATAGAGGTTGTGGTAATGTCGATGGCAAACTGGCTTTCCTGTTCAATTGCGGTGGAATTTGTGGTGTTGTAAATCTCCACCCGTTCCTGATCACTCCATTCCTCACCGAACAAGCTAGTCGGATTAAACGGCGTGAGCGATGGAAAAATCATGTATCCATTCGCCAAATCGAAGATGAACCGTTGCCGGATGTCCACTTTTTTATCGCCACCGGAAACTACCGCACCCTGTTCATTCAACCGGTCGATCCCGGTAAGAAAATTGTAGGTTTTGGCGCTGGTAGCTTCTACCTCGTTATCCGTTCCATCGCGATAGTAAACAATTTTGGCATCAAAACCGTCGGCTTTTACGCCCAATCCACCGAGATTGTAAACGTTGCGCATGGTTAATTTTCAAACTTGATATTGCGGTTGGTTGATCCCGTTGGGTTTGATCAACCGCAAAAACAGGTTGATATCATTGGCACCCACACCGGTCGTATCGATGTTTTGATACAGCGTACCAATGGTATCCTGATTGGCAGTTGCATAGGCAATACCAATAATTTCATTGGTTTGAGCGGTTCCGTTCAACCAAAAATAACCCCGCTGATAATCAAAATTGTAATCTTTACCTTCTTCCAGACGTTTAAAGTTACCTTTTTCAACTTTTCCACCTTCCAGCGGTGTTGTGGCTGTCGTTGTTTTGGGATCGATACTTGCCAACCCCACAACTGTTTCATCACGGTTTTGGCTGGAATTGGTCGTTTTCCAAACGTCCAATTGCGTGATAAACGTTCCGGGCTGAAGCTGCAAAATCATCTGATCGGGATCGATCTGCGTTTCGAAATCCTGCTGATAAAAGGTATCCACAAAGAAAAAACGGTTGTTCACATAATCGATATCTTTGATGCGCTGGGTTTGCTCGCGGGCGGAACCGGTGATGGAAAGGCTCTCGTTTTCGCCGCGTTCCAAACTGGCGATACCGGTAAATTTGAATTTACCAACCTGCATTTCGGTTTTCAATCCGAACAATCCCTGATTGTTGGAACCGGAAGAAACGTAGTTGGTCGCCGGCAGCGATAACGCAACGTTACCCGCTTCGATGCGCTGAACGATATCGTCTTCATCGCCATCGTAGGTTAATTTGAGGGTATTTTCGAAATCGAATGTGGCTTCGCTGTTTTGATCCACCGAAACGGTTACGCGATCGCCAACGCGCCCTTCGACACGGAATTGCTGGGTTTGCTTAAATTTCGGGGAGAAATTTCCGCGCTCCTCCAACGAGGAAATCGCCGAACCTTCGCGGCTTTCGGTTCGTCCGGCCAGCTCAAACGTGATGTTCCCGGAAACCCGCAGACCCACACGATCGCCGCCAAAAATCCGCCGGAAAGTTTTGCTTTTTATCTTCACCGGAATATTCAGTTCGATACCGCCGCCGCCGCTTTCGCTGCTGAGCCGGTCCCGTTCCTGCCGGATGCTTTGCCGCCAAATTCTGCGTGTATCGTGTTTTAGCCGTTGCTGAACATAATAATCCAGATCCATCGCAACGGGCATGCGGTAAATGCGATTGTTAAGCTTTTCTTCAATGATGATAATTTTTTGGGTGCTATCTAACGAAACTTCACGGATTACACCACGCAATTTCGGATCGGTCAATACCGAATCGATGGCGTATCGTTCGAAGCCCTGATAGGTTTGCTCAAAAATTGGGGTAAAATGGGGATCGGTTGGCTTGACAGAGAAACCCTGAGCATGCAAGCTTTCGTAACAGAAAACGATCGCAATGAGAAGAATGAGCGGCAAAAGCTTTTTCGCCCTTGGCAACCAATAAATCATAAATAGACGCTTTGCTAACTTTGTGATTTCAATACTAATTATCGTAACAATTTATCGTTGCCATACCTCCATCGTTAAGACCGAAAAATATATGTACTGATCAAGTTTTAAACAAGTGCAATATTCAAATTTATTCGGAAATATCCGGTACTCTTGCAGCAATACCGAATGATTTTTCACAGCGAATTATGGTGATGGACTCGAAATAATCCGGCGTGCCAACAGAACAATTTTCGCCACTTGCTCGTCGATACTCAGGGTTGTGGTATCGATACTGATTGCATCGGGCGCTTTTCGCAACGGTCCGTGGTCACGGTTTTGATCGGCTTCATCGCGCTGGCGAATTTCCGACTCAACAACGCCAATTTCCATAACGACGCCTCGCTCGCGGAGTTCCCGTATTCTTCGGCGGGCACGTTCCTCAACCGATGCTTCCATAAAAATTTTCAATTCTGCTTCCGGGAAAACAACAGTGCCGATATCCCGGCCATCCATTACAACGCCGCCGTTTTTACCGAGCTGCTGCTGTTTGGCAACCAGAATTTCCCGAACACGGGCATTTGCCGCAACCGGGCTGATATTTTGGGTAACTTCCGGCAGCCGGATATCGCGGGAAACATCGGTTCCGTCGAGAAAAATTTCGGTATCGCTGTCGTTTTGGTGTAACTCGATATCGATCGATGCTGCCAATGTTCCCAGCTGTTCTGCATCATCAACGGGAATATTGCTTTGCAGCGCAGCGAGCGTTACCGCCCGATACATTGCGCCAGTATCAATATAAACATAGTTCAGTTTGCGGGCAACCCGTCGTGCGGTAGTGCTTTTACCGGACGCTGCTGGGCCGTCGATTGCAATGGTTATTTTTCGATGTCTCATAAATTTTTTGGCAGGGCTAACGTGTTATTCTTCCATCAGTTGGCGCTTGTATTCTGCGACTGTTTTTCTCAACCGGTGCACTTCTTCTTTGGTCAATTCGCGCCATTCACCGGGCTTGAGATCGCTCACTTGAAGTCCGGCAAAATTGATGCGGTGCAACTCCTCCACCTTGTATCCCAATTGCTCGAACATCCGGCGTATCTGGCGGTTACGCCCTTCGTGAAGCTCAACTTCCATGTAGCTGCAATTGCCCATCCTGCGCAATTCTGTAGCTTTGCAGGGTGCGGTTTTTCGGTCATCCAACATCACGCCATTTTGGAAATGGTGCAAATCAATAGGTTTGATGACAGAATCCAGCAGCACCCGGTAAATTTTGGTGACTTCAAATTTCGGGTGAATGAGGTGATACGCCAAATCGCCGTCGTTGGTAATGAGCAACGCGCCGGTTGTGTTGAAATCCAATCGCCCGACCGGGAATAACCGTTGCGGTGTGGCGATCAAATCCAGCACGGTTTTGCGTTTGCGATCATCTTTGGCGGTGGTTACTGTCCGGGCAGGTTTATGCAGCAAAATGTAAATCTGGTCATTTTGTTGTTCGATCGTTTCGCCATCAAATTTAACCACATCTTTTTCCGGATCGATGCGCACCCCGAGCTGATCGACCACTTCCCCGTTTACGGATACCAATCCTTCGGAAATATACTGGTCACATCTGCGGCGGCTGCCGATGCCTGCCATTGCCAAAAATCGATTTAAACGCACAAGTTCCGGCTTATTCATCCCGGTCTTCGTTGTCGGATTCGTCTTCTTCGGATTCGTCTGTGTCATAATTTTGCATCCCCAATATTTCCGGCGCAATTTCCTTCAAAAATGTTTCGCCAAATCGTTCCTTAATTTCCGAATCGGCGGCAACAATTTCATCCAGTTCCTTCAGTCTTGGCAAATCTTTGAGATCCTGCAGACCGAAATATTCCAGAAATTGGCGGGTAGTTTTGTATAAATATGGATTTCCCGGCACATCTGCTGTGCCGGAAATAGTAATCAGGTTTCGTGAAAGCAACGTGCGGATAACGCCATCGGCGCTGACGCCCCGTATTTCCTCAATTTCGGTACGGGTAACCGGTTGTTTATAGGCAACAATCGCCAGCGTTTCCAGCGCTTTGCTGCTCAACCGGTTCTGGCTGCGCTTAAAATGAAACCGTTGTAGGTATTCCGCAAAATCGGGGCGGGTGAACATCAGGTAACCACCCGCAACTTGCTGTATTTCAAAGGTTCGGGCAGTTGCCGAATATTCATCATTCAGCGATTGCACCAAATTGGCAATATCGTGCGATTTCAATTCTGGAATTGCCTCGCGCATTTTTGCAGCAGACAACGGTTCATCCGTTGCAAAAACCAACGATTCAACAATTTTCAATGCTGTTTGCACATCCACTTCCGCAACAGCGGTTGTTTCTGGTGTTTCATTCATTTTGCATGCCGGTTAATTTGTGCTTATTAAACGCAGAAATTAGTCATTCAAAAACGCTTTTGCAAGTGATAGATTTTCCCGTTGAACAGATTTACCGGCAAATCCGGAATTGCCGTTGCAAAAAACCTGGCGGAATGAAAACGTAATTATTTTTCCAAAACCAGTTTATTTTTGTGCATTTTGCGACTATGTTTGATGATTATTCGGAATGTGATTGTGAAACAACGGAAACCACTGCAAACGAGGCGAAAATGAGCGGGAAATTACATACAATTAAAGAAAACCGGTTTACCACCTGGCTGGGAAATACAGTTTATAAAATGATCGGCTGGAAGGTGGAAGGGCACATTCCTGAATCTGTCCGAAAAGCGGTGATTATTGTTGCGCCGCATACTTCCAACTGGGATTTTCCGGTTGGCTTGTTTGCGTCTTTTGCGTTGGGACTGAGCGGTCATTGGGTGGGCAAACACACGTTGTTCCGCTGGCCGTTTGGCGGTTTGATGCGCTGGTTGGGCGGCATTCCCATCAATCGCCGGAAATCAAAAAATTTTGTGTCACAGGCTGCGGATTATTTCAAACAATACGAAAATTTCCGATTGGTGATTGCACCGGAAGGCACACGGCGAAAAACCACCAAATGGAAATCGGGATTTTATCACATCGCCAAAGAAGCTACGGTGCCGATCGTTTGTGCGTTCATCGATTTTCGCCGGAAGGTGAGCGGCATCGGGCCGATTATCATGCCGAGTGGCGATTTGCAAAAAGATTTCGAGAAAATCCGGGATTTTTATCTGACGGTTGGTGCAAAACGGCCGGAAAATCGCGGGGAAATTTCCCTTTGATTACAAAATAATATTGTTGTTCTAGTACGACACCTGATTGATCTTTCCTGTGAATGCGCCGAAGGCGCGCCTTCGGCGCAGGAATCTCCGGTTTATTATCACAAAAAGTAAAAAAGTGCTACTCAAATGTATCGCCGTTAAACCGCTATCTTTATTTCACTTAAGCCACTGACCTACTCACTTGAACAGCGGTGCAAACGGGTCATCTCCGGGAACAAGTTCCGTGAGCGTCGCAGCTGCCCGAATATCGCTCAATGCCAACTCGAACACGCCATTGCGATGAATTGTCGCAACTTTCGCGCCGGTCGCCAGTTCCTGCCATCCTTCCCAACTCAGTTGAATGCCGCCGATTGGCAAAATACTTACCCATAATTTCCAGGCTACCGGCAACCCATTTTCGCCGACCAGCCACAAATAGCTATCGCCGGGCGTTGCGCCGCCGGAAGCATAGGTGATCAGCAACCCACGCAGTGAATCGGACGTTTCCACCCATTTTCGGGTGGTGCCGTCGTCAAATAATTTTGCGATGGGATTCAGCCAAAAGCTGTCGTTGCACCAATATTCCCAGGCTTTTTGCACCAATTCCATAGTTTCCGGATCATTCCGGTCGAGCAATTTTCCGTCCACAATCGCGACACCGCTTTGCGAATTGAGATCCACCAACACAACCGTGCTGCCCCAAACCACCTGCGCCACATGCCGTTCGCGATCCCACAAATGGGCGTGTCGTCCGGCAAATGTCCACGAAATTGCGCCGGTTTGCTGCCATTTTTCGACGTTCACCGCAGCCATCATTTCCCGCGCCAGCGAATCCGCCATTGCATTTTCCACGCCTTCCGGCAGCGACTCATTGGCAATCCACAGCGCGATTCCGGCAATCGCGATGAACGATAAAGCAATCAACAGTAATATTTTGGGGAGAATATATCTTTTTTTATGCGCCCCGTTTGAACCGGGAATCGGAATTTTCTGATCCATCAATTATATCTTCTAATATATTGTTTACTATGATGTTAAATTATTTATTTTTGCGAAATTTTGAACGTAGTTTTTCCACCAGACCGGAATTGTTTTGTGGTTTGGTATCGCGATGATCGAGAGACAGCGAATTGAGAAATGCCATCGCTCTTTCGAAATCCGGGAATTTTTTTTCCTCCCGCCGGAATGCGCCGGTGTGCCCGTAATACCGCCCGTTTTTGCGCTGAATCCCGTGCTTTTTGTGCAGCAATTCGTGATACATCACGTAATCCACCACAAAATCGGGCACGTTGGGCTGATCCAACGTAACCGAAAGCATGATGGTATCGCGAAGCTGGTGGTAATGCCCCATTTTTCCGGTGGTGAGCATTTCGTTCCAATGCAGGTTCGGGCGATCCATTTTTCCGTTAAAATAGTGGTTGTTCACCCGTTCAAAAATGGCGTCCAAATCGTGAACCTGACCTTTTGTCTGGCTTTGGAGCGGTTCGGTTGCGCCATCCATTTCGGCAATTATCTGTTGAAATTTGGCGGTTTGCACAAATTCATCCAACAATTTATGAGAAAAACGGCGTCGCGAAAACAATCGCTGCAAAATTTCCGTCCAGACATTTTCCGGTGCAGAAATCAGTCCCTCGCTGCATCGCAAAACGATGTGGTCCGAATACGTTTTGTAACGATAAATATAGCGCATATTGCTGAACTGGATTTGCACCGGTTTTTCGAGCCGGTTGCCGGAAAGCCGGTTCAGCACCCGATTTGCAATCGCCAAACCCGCCAAATGCGAACGAAAATTATCCGGATCACTCAAAAAACCAGCCAGCAATAGGCCATTTGCGATGGCTTCGGCAAATGCGCTGGCGTCAGGTTTTGCTGACGGGCAACGGCTTCAATATCGGCGACGTTATCGCAAATGGTTCGGTGCAACCTGGCGAAGCTGCGTTCATCGGTCAGCAATTCCGAAAGATGATCCCACATTTCCGCAGAAAACAGTTCACAGGTACCGACGATATTCCGAATCCGTAACTCGCCGGCGGGCGGTTGCGTGTTGTGCGGATTTTCATTAACCGGAAGATTTTCCAAATCCAGATTTTTCAAATAGTTATACGCATTTCGCGATGGCGCGGGCAAGTGCTGCGGCGTACCGCGTTGCTGGCGACAAATCTGTTCAACTTGCGCGATAACATGCTGGACGCGTTCACGAAAAACAGTCATTTCCGACGGTGGAATTCCGGCTGCCAGTTGCTGGCGAACCTGATTAAATATTTTCACCAATCCATTGATCCGAATGTGCATTGGCTCCTGAAAGCTCCGGTTTCGTTTAAAAATTTGTCACTTTTTCGCCAGTTACGCATAAAATATCCGGCAAATCGGGAAGACTTACAAACGGTTTGTTAATTTGCCAATTGCCTCGCTGCAACATTCCCCCTATTTGCTTTTGAACCAATGCGTAACTAAATTGTAAAAGATGAACATCGCAACCAAAACACCATATTCTGATTGCGATAAACGTTGAATTAAGGAACAATAAAGATATGTTTTCATTGATTTTAGGTTTACTAAATGAAATTTGGATTTTGTTCGTGGAAATGGCGCCGTATCTGCTGCTCGGATTTCTGGTAGCCGGATTGCTGAACCTTTTTTTGACCCGCGAACAGGTGGCAAAACACCTCTCCGAACGTCGATTTTCATCGATTTGGAAGGCGTCATTATTGGGAATTCCGCTGCCGTTGTGCTCCTGCGGTGTGATTCCGGTTGCCGCGCATCTCGATAAACAAGGTGCCAATCGCGGCGCAACCCTTTCTTTTCTGATATCCACGCCCACAACCGGCGTCGATTCGATTTTGGCAACATACGGATTATTGGGTCCGTTGCTCACCATTGCCCGACCGGTTGCCGCGTTGGTCAACGGATTGTTGACCGGTTCGCTGGCTATTTTTTGGGAGAAAGAAAAAGAAGCCGATGACATCACCCAACCGCAACAATCGTCATCCTGTGCAATTCCGGAAAATAGATCGCCGGAAGCATCGAAAAGCTGGATCGAAAAATTGAAATCTGCTATCAACTACGGTTTTGTGGAATTGCTGGAAGATGTGAGCAAATGGCTGGTCATCGGTATTATTGCGGGCGGAATGATCAGTTTTCTCATTCCCACCAGTTTTGTGGAAAATTATTTGGGCAACCCGCTGATGTCCTATTCGCTGATGCTGCTGATCGGCATTCCAATGTATGTTTGCGCAACCGGTTCAATTCCTATCGCTGCTGCGCTCATTTTAAAAGGCATGTCCCCGGGTGCCGGCTTTGTGTTTCTGTTCGCCGGTCCGGCAACCAACACGGCAACCCTCTCTTTTGTGGGCGGCAAACTGGGAAAAAAGCATCTGATTTTATATCTCACAACGATTTTATTGTGCAGCGTGGCATTCGGCGCGTTGATTGATTATGTTTGGATAAGCGCCGGGCAGGATTTATCACTCATCAGCGGTGCGATGGAAATGCTGCCCGAATGGCTGAAAATCGCATCCGCGCTGTTGCTGCTGGCGTTGATGCTTCGTCCGTTTGTGATGCGGTTTATCAGCAAACCGGTATCGGATGAAGGATTGCATTTTGAAGTGCCGGACATGAATTGCGAACATTGCAAAAAAACCATCACCGGTGCATTGCAGCAGGTGGATGGCGTGCAAAACGTAAACGTGATGCTATCGCTTCGGTTGGTGCAGGTTGTCGGCAACGCCGAACGCAACGAACTGGAAAATGCGATCCGCAATGCGGGCTACAACATCACGGATGTGCGATAGCACATTTACCAACGCAGTAATTTATATTAGCTTATTTTTAACGGCAGATTGATAAAACATTTTACACAAACTGTTAATAAACAACGAATTAAACGATTCAAAAATTTAGCGGTTAACAAAAGACCGCAGTTTAACATCGAAATATCTCTGTCGCAATTGTTTGGAAATCGTGTTCATTTGCAGCTATTTAGCTGAATTTCAAACATCATTTTAACAAAAAGGATGTAGATATGAACCCGACAATCATTCCCATATTTCCGCTAAATGTGGTGCTGTTTCCCGGCATTCCCTTACCGCTGCATATTTTTGAGGAACGCTATAAGGAAATGATTCACCACTGCATAGAAACCAACGCCGAATTTGGCGTTGTGCTATACGAAAAAAGCCGGGTTAGTCAGGTGGGATGTTCAGCAATTGTTCAGGAGTTGCTGGAAGAATATGAAGATGGCCAAATGGACATTCTCACCGAAGGCATTCGCCGGTTTCATATCGAACGGATTATCGATGAAAAAAGTTATCTGCAGGCGGAAGTCAAATTTTTACCGGCAGCTAAATCGATGCCGGAAAACAAGTTACTTCAGAAGAACGCCTATCTTTTTCTCAGAAAAATAATGCGATTTACCGACCCGCAATTGAACAGCGAACTGTTCCGCGATGCCGATACGCTGCAGCTCTCCCACCTTATCGCGGCATCCGGCGGATTTAGTCTGGATGAAAAACAGCGCTTTCTGGAAATGGACGATGTGCCCGAACGGCTGGAGCTGATGATGGCGGACAAAAAATCAGTGATGGAGCGCGTTCGGCTGCATCAACTGATTAAAAATGCTGAATTTATGGAAGGCAATTTCTCGCGAAACTAATGTGCTGGAATACAGAAAATCGTTAAACGGAAAAGCAGTAGATTTCAGAAAAAAGGAGTTACGGGATGAAAGACCCCAGAATTGACAAACTGGCGAAAGTGCTCGTTCGCCACTCCACAAAGCTACAACCCGGTGACAAAGTGCTCATCGAAGCGTTCGATATTCCCAACGAACTGGTGCAATCGCTGATAAAAGAAGCGGTTTCCGCCGGTGCGCAGCCGTTCGTTTGGGTAAAACAACGGGAAATTGACCGCCAGATGTTGCTCTCGGCAACCGCCGATCAACTGAAAAAACTCGGTGAACACGAACTTGCGTTGATGCAGCAAATGGATGCCTACATTGGCATTCGTGGCGGGATGAATGTTAACGAATTGTCCGATATTCCGCAGGATAAAATGCGCATGTATCAGGATTACGTGCTGAAACCCGTGCATTTTGAGGAACGCGTGAACCGCACCCGTTGGTGCATTTTGCGCTATCCGAACGCATCCTTTGCGCAATTGGCCGGCAAAAGCACCGAGGCATTCGAAGATTTCTTTTTTGATGTGTGCACGCTCGACTACGACCGGATGGAAAAAGCAACCCAGCCGCTCAAAAAATTGATGGAACAAACCGATCGCGTCCGGCTCGTTGGTCCGGGAACGGATTTGCGGTTTTCCATCAAAGGCATTCCGGTGATCGGCTGCGCCGGAACCCACAATATTCCCGATGGCGAAGTGTTTACCGCGCCGGTTCGCGATTCCGTGAACGGACAAATTTCTTACAACACTCCCACCATTTATCAGGGCACTACATTTACAGATGTAAAACTAACCTTCGAAAATGGCAAAATTGTTGATGCAACATCGGACAAACCCGAAAAAATCAACGAAATTTTTGATACGGATGAAGGCGCCCGTTACGTTGGCGAGTTTGCGATTGCGTTCAATCCATACATCACCGAACCGATGCTCGATATTTTATTCGATGAAAAAATCGCCGGTTCATTCCATTTCACACCCGGTAAAGCATACGAAGATGCATTTAATGGCAACGTTTCCAACATCCATTGGGATATGGTGGTTCGCCAGACCAAAAATCTCGGCGGCGGCGAAATCTGGTTCGATGATGTGCTCATTCGCAAAGACGGCATTTTTGTGATCGACGAACTGAAAGGATTGAATCCGGAAAACCTGAAGTAAGCGGACGGATTCACCCATTTTCTACAAACTTTATTTTGGGGCGAGCAAGTTGTTCGCCCTTTTTTTCGTCGTGACAATTCTTTACATTTTCAAACAGCAATTGATTTGGTTTTAACACCCACCTTTTCATAAATTCCAAAATGCAAACGAACGTAAATATTCCGTCCCGGTTAAAGCGCATCGCGATTGCGCTGGTTGCCATTACACTGTTGCCGGCATTGTTAATGCTGCTGAAAGAGTGGTCGTATCTCAACGAAAACCAGCGGATGATCGACGAAATTTACCGCCAGCGACTGGAAACGATCCTTTTTTCGGTGAACCAATATGCCTGGGATGTGGTCAACAGTTGGGCCGGCGAGGTGACGCAGATTCAGCAGCACAATATTAACAATCCCAGTGAGCAGCAACTGGAACAGTTGTTGAGTCGCAACCGCTCGCTGCAAGCCATATTTTTCACCGATTCGCTGGGTGCCCAAATGCAGTTTTTTCAAGGGCTTGGCAACAGCGAAAACCCGGAACGTCGTCCGGCACATTTTCAGGAATTGATGAAAACCAATACGCAATTGCTGGGCAAATTGCGCCGCTATCGCGAATCCGGTTACCGAAAATTGCAGCCGCTCAGTGCGGACAGCAGCAGCGGTTTAACCTCGCTGATTTTCCCGATCGAATCGCCGATTAACGCCGAAATACGCTTTGCCGGACTGGTGCTCTCGCCCCGCGAATTTATCGAGAATGAGCTATTTCCGAAAATGCAGGAAGTGGGCGGCGACCGTTTTTTGATGGCGTGTATTTCCGACGATGAGCAATTTTCGTTCGCCAACGCGCCGGCAATCGATCTGGACGCTGCCACCCGAAAACAGGAAATTTGGCTGTTTCCCGATTACGAACTGGCGATTCGCGAACGCGGTGAAACGCTGGAAGAAATGGCGCAATCGTGGTTCAAAGTTAATTTGATGCTGGTATCGCTACTGGTGCTGCTGATGGTTGGTGCGGGCTGGTTTATTTTCCGAACCGTTCGGCAGGAAATGGCGCTGGCACAGCTCAAATCCGATTTCGTTTCGAACATTTCCCACGAGCTGCGCACGCCGCTGGCGCTGATCCGCATGTATGCGGAAACGCTGGAAATGGGGCGCATTCCCAACGAGGAGCGCAAAAGCGAATACTACCGGATTATCGGGCAGGAAAGCGAACGGCTCACCCATTTGGTGAACAATATTTTGAATTTTTCGCGAATTGAAGCGGGCAAAAAAGCGTATCATTTGCAACCGGTTGTGCTGAATGACATTGTGGAGCGGGTGCTGGAAAGCTATCGCTTTCATCTTGAAAATAAAGGATTTACGCTGGAAACAAATTTGTCGCAATCGCTACCGGAAATTCAGGGCGATATGGACGCACTCAGTGAAGCGGTGATAAATCTGGTCGATAACGCCGTGAAATACAGCGAGACCGAACACTGGGTCAACATCGCAACGGGACTGGAAAACGGGCAGGTTTTTGTGGAAATCAGCGATCGCGGCATCGGCATTCCGCCGAAAGAGCAGCAGCGTATTTTCGAGAAATTTCATCGCGCATCGGATGCGCTGGTGCACAACACAAAAGGCAGTGGATTGGGACTTTCGCTGGTGCAGCATATCGTCCGGGCGCACAACGGCGATATCCAGCTCAGCAGCCAGCCCGGAAAAGGCAGCCGTTTCCGGCTGTTATTTCCCGCTGCACCGGATGACCATTAGCGTGTGATCGTCCACCCGCGCGTGGCTGCCGTAAAACTGGTTGAGCGCCGCATCCACATTCTGCTGAATGGCCGTTGCGGTTTTCCCGCGCAACCCGTTTAGTTTATCGAGCAGTTGTTTTTCCTCAAATTGCAGCACTCCCTCGCCGTCGGATTTGGGGCGATTGGCTTCGATAACGCCATCGGTGTAAAATACCAGCGTATCGCCGGCGGACAAATCCAGTGAAACACTTTCCAGATTTTTTTCGAACAAGGTTTCTTTCGCGCTCAGCCCGATTCCCAATCCTTTCGATTTGAGAAAACGGATCGGCGACCGGTAATCGCCGGGCATTAGTACCGGTTCCGTGTGTCCGGCGCGAACGAACGTAACCTTATTATTTTCAACATCTAACATCCCGATAATCAACGTTACGAAAATCTGGCGATCACCAACTTTTGTGGCGAAATAATTATTCAATTGCTGGCAGATTTGCCCCGGATCATCGGTAAACTGGCTGGAAAACCGGATGAGGCTCATGCACTGCGCCATGTAAAGCGCGGCTGAAGAACCTTTGCCGGACACATCGCCGATGGTGAATAAAATGCGTGTCGGCTGACCATTCGCATCATTTTTCACGCTGAAAATATCGTAAAAATCGCCGCCGACTTCGGTGGCGGTGTGCAACACAGCAGCCACTTCGAAACCCGGCGTTTGCGGCAAATGGTGCGGCAACAGCCCGATTTGCACATCACGGGCATTTTGCAATTCAAATTGCAACCGGTCTTTTTCGCGGCGTTCTTCCATCGTTTCTTTGAGCCGCTCGCCCATTTTGTTAAAGCTTTGCCCAAGTTCAACAAATTCGTCATTGCCTTCAAAATGAATCTGGTAATCCAGATTTCCGGCGGAAATTTGTTGAATGCCATCGCGCAATTGTTTGAATTTTTTGATGATAATTTTGTGAATTTGCGTGCCGAATCCGATCATTCGTTGAATGATAAAAAAGTTCAGCAGCAAATAAACCAGCAATGCAATAGCGATTACCGTGAGCAAATCGTTCCATTGGAATGTTGGGCGAACTTGCAACACCACATCAAAAACAGCAAATTTGCCAGTGTTGCGGTCTTCCCAAATCGGCACAAACACCCGTCCGAAAGTAAATTTCCAATATTGCAAAAAACCGAAAGTCACTTGGGAATTGTTTAATTCGCCGGATGAGGAATCGCGAATCGGCACCGCTAAAGGATTAATTCTACTGTAGTTAATTAGCCCGACTGGAAAAATATGCATATCCTGTTCGATCTGCCACAAATCGAATCTGCGATAATGCCAGAGCCACTGGTCATCGCCTGCGGGATAAAACAGCAGCTCCGATCCACCCAAATACCGCTGCGGATTGGCAATTTCACGGGCTAAAAATGTGGTATCAATTTTGGTGAGGGTCAGGGTTTCCGTGCTGTCCTCCGTTTCCGTTCGTGCGAACAAAAAATAATCGCCGCTTAACGAATCATCTGGAAACGGGTTGTTTTGCGGCACCAGTCGCAGAACGCCTTTTCTGGGCAAAAAACGGGCATTTATCGGCTCGTAACCGTCCAGTTTTATCGTTGCTTCGGAATCGATATAGGTAAAATGATGCAGTTTTTCCGATTCCGGCGCGGCTGTTGCTGATTGCAGAAAATCCACAATTCGTCCGCGAACGGTTTGTGCCTGCCACGTGGTAATGAAGCTGTAAAATATTAGAATCAGTGAAACCAGTTGAATCAACTGTGGAATTGATGACTGAAATAAACCGGAAATTTTTAATTTCCGCGCCAGCGATGCGTGGTTGTAAATGAGAATCGCCGGAATTTTGATGACCACAGCGAGCACATACGCCCGGAGATATTGGTAAAACACGCCGGGCAATTCGAACCAGATTTCCTGGTAAAGAAAGGTACGCTCGCCAACGTCGGCAACCGGATTCAGCCAAAAGAGTATTTGCAAAATCGCCAAGAATATGCCGCCGTAAATCAAACACTCAATTTGATTTAGCCGATCCAGCCAACTGGTTTGTTTCAGGAAAATGAGCACTAAAATCGCCTGAAAAACGATGCTCAGAAAATAGCTTTCCGAATCGAGCATTGACGCAATCGGAAATCGCAGCAGCAACAGCCAGATCAGCACCCAGCCTTTTCCGGTGGTGTTGACCAAAATGAGCAAAGCCAGCGTAAGCTCGAGCAGCACCAAAAACAAAATCTGGAAGGAATTGCTGAACACACCGGTTTGCAAATCATCAACTATTGAAACAGGAGACGGCAGGATAAACCGAACCAGCAAATATTCGATCAGCCAAAGACCGGCTAAAAAACTCCACAGCGCTTCACTGGGTGGTTTCAACTGTTTTTTTAACAGATGAACCAATTTGAACAGCAGAAAAATGTGCACAAAAGCGACAACTGAATGCAATGTTTTGGGCAAATCCGGCGAGAAAATATAGAAAAATGTTACAAAGAAGCCAGCAGCGTACAGCAAAAACCGTTTATCCAGCCAGTTGAACTGGCGGATCTGCTCCCAAAATTGCTCAATTTGCTCGGTGATGTTCACTTTTTCAGTTGACAACGATGGATTCCCGGAAAGCGTTGGTTGTTTACTCATCAGATCTGTCGATCCGTCCGCGATTGCGTTTGATATCTGAACGATGTTTTTTCTGTGCAATTCGTTTTTGCTTTGCAGCAAAACTTGGTTTGGTTTTACGGCGCTTTTTCACAGGTGTTGCCGCTATTCGCAAAATTTCTACCAGCCGTTGAATGGCGGCGGAACGATTTTTTTCCTGTGAACGGAATTCGCGGGCGACAATCAGCAGATCGCCGGCATCCGTGAGCCGGTTGCCCAATTTCGCCAAAAACAAATCACGAACATCTTCTGAAAATGTGGTTGCGTTTAGCACATTAAATCGCAACTGGACCGCCGTTGAAACCTTGTTGACATGCTGCCCACCCGGTCCCGATGAGCGAATAAATCGCAATTCGATGTCGTTTTCATCGATAAAAATATTGTCTGTAACATCAATCATATCAAAATCTTAGATTTTTAAAAAACAAAGAACAATAACCGCCGGCCGATCGCCAAAGCCACGATCAGAATCAGGTGCGAAAAATCGGCAACTCGACCGTCGGATAGTGTAATGGGTTTGATAATTCCGCGGATAAAATCCAGCATCGGTACAAAAATCCGGTCGAGCAATTCGCGGATTTTTACCACTTCTTCCCGATAGGAATGCACAAAATTATTCATGATCCAATGGGCAATCACACCCAGAATTAACACATTTACTGCAAAATTAATAAGTGCTGACACTATTCTCGCCTCCATTTTGTGTTGCGGTAGAAGATACGGCGAAACCGCATGTTTTTCAATAATTAACTGATGTTCCGCCATTTCCGGTTATGGCAATTCCGCCCGGTGAAACTTCCCCATCTATTTGACAGTTGAGATATGGAGAATATTTTTGTATTATTGATGCGCAAATATGACAGAAAACAAAAGCGAGCTAAATTGAGATCATTTGACGAATATTCCGGTTTACCACCTCATATTAACACCCACCAGTGGGCATGGCAAAAACCCAAACGCGTGTGGGTGAATGTTCTATTATTTATTGTTACTATTTTTAGCACAATGGCTGCCGGCGCCGGTTTTCAGGGATACAGTTGGTTGGCAATGTGGGAAGAACCCTCGCTGATTTTTAACGGCTGGCCTTATTCGCTGGCGGTGCTGCTCATTTTGACAACCCACGAATTCGGGCATTATTTTGCCGCGGTTTATCACCGGATGAACGTTACGTTACCGTATTACATTCCTTTGCCGATTCCCGATTTATTTCATTTTGGAACGATGGGTGCGTTTATCCGCATCAAATCGCCTATTCCCCATCGCGTTGCGTTGATGGACGTTGCCGTTGCCGGACCGATCATGAGTTTTATTTTCAGCATTATTTTTCTGGCTGTCGGATACAGTATTTTGCCGGATGAAACGGTCGTTCGCGATTTTATCGATACGGTTCACGGACGGTTGGGCATTACGCCGGACCAGATTGCGCAGGATGGTTTGACGCTAACGATGGGCAAATCGCTGCTGTTCAGCTATTTTAATGATGTTGTGGGCGGCGGCAAAATTCCGATGAGCGAAATTTACCATTTTCCCTTTATTTTTGCCGGATGGGTGGGTTTTCTGGTAACGGCAATCAACTTGATTCCCATCGGGCAGTTGGACGGCGGACATGTGGTTTACGCTCTTTTCGGTAGAAATGCGCGATATTTCAGCTACTCCGCTTTTGGTGCGCTCGGTGGTTTGACCCTGTTTTTCTATTTTCAACGCGGTTCTGAGGGCATTGTCTGGCTGCCGTGGATGATTATTTTAACCCTTATCGGGCTGCGCCACCCGCCAACAGCCAACGACGATTTGCCCATCGATGCCAAAAGAAAATGGTTCGGCTGGGCGTGTATCATTATATTTTTATTGTGTTTCGCGCCGCTGCCGGTTCATTTGGAATAATTTTTTTGTGCTATTCTGAAAAATTTGATATTCAACAAAACGGAGAAATCACCGAATGGTGCTTTGGACCATCGCAATTTTTATGACCATTGTTTTTCTGGCGATGCTGCTGCTCGTTCTTTTTCGAAAAATTCAGTTCGACGCAGTGCACCGCAATTTTTTGGATTTTGAGGATGAGTTCGGCGGCAACATCGACCGCAGAGGCTTTGCGGTTCGCCCGAAATACAACGGCATTTACAAAGGTCAACCGTTTGCCATTTCGTTCACGTCGGAAAAAGACCAGCAAATCCGGCGCTATTATATTGTGATCACCATGAAAGGGCATTCGCAGAAAAATTTTACCATCATGTCGCGGGAATGGCTGGGCAACGGGAAAATGGACGAAGAACGCCAGCGCGATGCGTTGCCGATAAACAACGATCGTTATTTGCTGGAATCGCCGAATGTTAAGATTATTAAAAAACTGGATGTTAGCGCCATCGAAAATATTATTGAAACAATGGAGCCGTTCGCGTGGATGCTGGTTGGCAAGAGCCAAATGCTGTTGGAACGCGCCTCCCAAAACATCGTCGAAGATACCAAAATTGAAGCGCTTCGCCCGTTGTTGGAAGGGCTTTTCCGGCTTCAGGAAACCACAGGATAACCATGTCATCTACCGAAAATCCGGTTTTTCAACCGGTGCCACCCACCTTTCAGGCGGGTTATGTTGCCGTTATCGGCTTGCCAAATGCGGGCAAATCGACCCTGCTCAATCACTTAATTGAACAAAAATTATCGATCGTAACGGATAAACCGCAAACCACCCGCAAAAATGTGTTGGGCATTCTGAACGCGCCCGGCTATCAAATAGTATTCATGGATACGCCCGGAATGATCGACCCGCGTTACAATCTGCAGGAAATGATGATGCGGTTTGTAAAAACAGCCATCAACGATGCAGATTTGCTGGTTTACGTGCTGGATGTTTCCGATAAACGCCAAAAACCTGAAACCGTTCGCGATTTGCTCAGCGGTGCAAAAGGCAGACCGGTGTTGCTGGCGCTCAACAAAATCGATTTGCTGGACGATCCCAAAAAGGTGCTGCCGATGATCGAAGCGTATCAGGCGGTTTTCCCGTTTACCGGAATTTTACCGATTTCCGCCGAACGCGATATCAGTCTGGACAAATTGGTGGTGGAGATGGTGAAATCGCTGCCGATCAGTCCGCCGTTTTACCCGACCGATTTCATCACCGATCAGCAGGAACGCTTTTTTGTCGCAGAAATTATTCGCGAAAAAATATTTACGCTGTTCAGCAAAGAAATCCCCTACGCAACCCATGTCGAAGTAGAGGAATTTCGCGAAAGCAACGGTGCGAAAGATTACATCCGTGCTGTTATTTATGCGGAGCGACAAACCCAAAAGCAGATCATCATCGGGAAAAAAGGTGAAGCGTTGAAACGAGTTGGCGCATCTGCCCGTAAAGATATTGAGCAATTTCTGGATCGACCGGTTTTTCTGGAATTGTTCGTCAAAGTATCGCCGGATTGGCGCAAAAAAGACAGCTTGCTGCGCCAGCTCGGGTATAATTCGTAAATTATTTTGCTGTAATTTTTCACAAAATCGGGTATCAACATGCCAAAAATTTTGATCGTCGAAGATGAACCGCACATGCGCCAGGGCTTGCGCGACAACCTCGAATTTGAAGGCTACACGGTCGATTTTGCCGAAGACGGCGCCGCCGGTTGGCACAAAATTCAGGAATCGACCTTCGACCTGATTATTCTCGATGTGATGATGCCCAAAATGTCCGGATTTGATGTGTGCAAAAAGGCCCGCGAAAAGGGCATCCGTACGCCGATCATCATGCTCACTGCCAAAGGCGAGGAGATTGACAAAGTGTTGGGGCTGGAACTCGGCGCGGACGATTACGTTACCAAACCGTTCAGTTTGCGAGAACTTCTGGCGCGCGTAAAAGCCGTATTACGGCGAGTTGAAGACGCATCGCCATCTACCCAGAACCAGATTACTATCGGCAATCTGGTGGTCGATTTTTCCACTTACGATGCATTTGTTGCCGGAAAACCGGAACCGATGTCCCACAAAGAATTCGAGATTCTCAAATTTTTATGGCAACATCAGGGGCAAACCGTCAGCCGCGATCAACTGCTCAACGATGTCTGGGGCTACGACCAATTCCCCACTACCCGCACAGTCGATAATTTTATGCTAAAATTGCGCAAACGCATCGAGAACGACCCGGCGCATCCACGCCATATACTAACGGTTCACGGAATCGGCTATAAATTGCTCACCTGATGACATTTTGTGACATTTCTTCACCACCTGATGACAACCCATCAGCCTCAATTTTGTAAATTTCCCCCGTATGTGAAACAGAAACATTAACGGTTGTAGGGGCAAATATTCAATGAAACCTGTTAATAACACAAAAAGACACCTCATTTTTTCGCTGATGCTGATGGTCGGCGTTTTATGCACAACGTTTTCAAACGCAATTGCAGCAGATGAATATTTCCGGTTGGTTGATTTGCGCGGGCAGTGGAAATTCGAAATCGGTGATGATATGAATTGGGCAAAAGCGGATTTTGACGATTCCGGCTGGGAAGAAATTTTTGTGCCAGCGAGTTGGGAAGATGAAGGTTTTCACGGCTACGACGGTTTTGCATGGTATCGCAAGTCCTTTGAATTAAATTTGACCAAATTGCCGGATGCTATTTTTCTCGAATTGGGGCATGTCGATGATTCCGACGAAGTATATCTTAATGGAAAACTGGTTGGCGCCAAAGGCAGTGTTCCCCCCCATTTCATCACTGCATACAATATTTACCGTCAGTATCTGTTACCTTTCGAATATCTGAATCCAAAAGGGGAAAATGTGATTGCCATTCGAGTTTACGATGAACGATTGAATGGCGGTATTGTTAGTGGAAAAATCGGTTTATACGGTGAAGACTATCCGTTTTTCGAGAAAATTAATCTCGAGGGCGTCTGGAAATTGCGCATCGGTGACGAAGAAGAATGGCAAAACACCAATTACGACGACTCAGGCTGGGAAACCGTGATGGTGCCATTAAATTGGAATTATCAAGGTTTTCGCGATTACGACGGCTACGCCTGGTATCGGAAAAATGTCCGGATTCCAGCGGAGTTCGGCAAACAAAAACTGGTGCTGCTGCTCGGGCAAATTGACGATTTGGACGAAACCTATTTCAACGGGAAATTGATCGGGCGAACCGGCGAACGCCTGGGGCGTAGAAAACCGGATGTGCGCGGCAACGAGTGGCAAATTTACCGGGCATACGAAATTCCCAATGAATTAATTAACTACGATGGCAATAACCTTATTGCAGTTCGTGTTTACGATGACATTTACGATGGTGGCATATACAACGGTCCCGTTGCGATTGTTACCGAAGACGCGATCGACCGATGGGATAAAATTGATGACAGCCAACCATTCCGCTCTTTTTGGGAAGTTTTGGACGCCATTTTCAAATAAACTATCGATTCCGAAAACTCAAAAAATAGTTGGATAAAAAAATCGCCCCGCAAATCCAGCACCGGAAATCGCTGCACCCGTTGGCTGAAACATTAACTTTATTCGCAATTTCATACCTGAACCACCTGCCAAAGTGACATAGAAATATTTGTTTTCCTACCAATTTCTCTTATATTTAGCGCATCAGAAACCGATATCCGAATTGAATTATCCTTTCTTCTTGGGAAAAACACGGTAATGTTTCTTGCTGACCGGGAAAATCGGATAACGGCACAATTGAGCATCACAAATTGAAACACAGAGGATATGCACATGAAAGTTTTGGGAGTTGATATTGGCGGTTCCGGCATAAAAGGTCAACCGGTGGATATTGAAAGCGGTAAACTGATTTCTGAACGTGAGAGATTTGAAACGCCACAGCCTGCCACACCAAAATCGGTTGCAGAAACACTCAAAAAATTAGTCCGGCATTTTGATTGGAAAGGGCCGATTGGCTGCGGTTTTCCGGCGATTATTCAGGATGGCGTTGCTCGAAGCGCATCAAATGTAGACAAAAAATGGATTGGAACCGATGCAGAAGCGCTGTTCCGAGATTACACCGACTGCCCGACGTATGTTGTAAACGACGCAGACGCCGCCGGTATTGCTGAAGTAAAGTTTGGTGCCGGAAAAAAACACAACGGCGTTATTCTGCTAATTACTATCGGCACCGGATTGGGTTCTGCACTGTTTACAAACGGGCAGCTTGTGCCAAATACTGAGCTCGGACATCTGATCCTCCATGGCGAAAAAGCGGAGCTGTACGCATCCGACGCCGCACGGAAACGCGACGATCTTTCATGGAAATCTTGGGGAAAACGATTTAACGAATACCTGCAGCATTTGGAATTCCTGTTCTCACCCGATCTGATTATCCTGGGTGGCGGCGCCAGCAAAAAAATGGATAAGTTCAAGAATAAACTGGAATTAAGAACAGAAGTTGTTCCGGCAAAAATGCTCAACAATGCCGGAACGGTCGGCGCGGCACTGTATGCCGGCTATCGTCATTTTCCGGTAAATTTGCGAAAATAGCTTTGGCTGTGCCGCAAGAATTTACTGCAATTTATATTTATTATCCGGTAAGGTTTTCGCGGGTATCTCCGACAATGAAACTACATTAACACGGAAGTTAGGCTACGGGAGAAGAATGGACCGCATCATCCTCGGTAAAAATGTTTCCAAATCCATTGCTACGGCAATTCGCAAAGCAGTTCAGCTAAATAAAGCGCGGCTCATGCAGGAAATCCGCCAATCCAGAGGCTTGTATGAAATATTACAAAAATGGAAATCCGGCGCTACATTGAATGAAGAAGAACGGGAGTTTGCCATTTCACAACTGCTCGATATTGCCAAAACAATACCGACGCTAACAATTTTCATGCTGCCTTTTGGGGGTCTGGTGCTGTTCTTTATCATCAAATATTTGCCGATCCAGATTTTACCCAAATCCTTTTACCAAATCACAGAATCGAGCCTCGCACTGGAAGCAGCGAAATCGCCCGTCACCGATCCCACCAATTGACATATTTTTGTTCTGCCAAATCACGATATAAATTCGTGACAGTTCACTCCTCTTACCCATAAAACTTATTCAGGCACCGATCCTTCAGGCAAGAGGAGCAACTGTCGTTTTTTACAATTGTAAATTCAACAAGTCGCCGACTCCAAATAATCGATTATGGGAAAATTGCGAGCGCAGAAAACAGGATAATGGATTTTTATGCAGAATAACGAGTATTAGAACCACTTTTTCCTAAATACGTGGATATTATACAAAATCATTATTCCCATCGCAACCACAAATCATTGGGTACAACAGTTTTTTTAGGGGAAAATCCATCCCGCTTTTTATAGAACACTATTCCACGATTTATATCAGAAATTTGACTATTTTTCAAATTTCTGATAATCAATGGTAAAATGATAGCGTCATTTTGCAACAGTTTTGAATTGCAAAGCATTCAATTGCACTTTCGTATGTTAATTATTTACAGATACTTAGACCACCTTCAATTAATAAACCATTCACCCATTACAATTTTCACAGAACACACTTGAGCCGTTGGCATCTTTTTGGCAGTATCTGCATAATAAAAAACGGAAATGAAATGAAGAACAATATTGCAAAAAACAGCGCGATAACCGTGTTAGGCATTTTCCTGTTAACAGCATGTTTGATCAACCCGGACAGCACGGATAATTCGTCAGAAATCAATGATTCGTTGGTATTCAGCATCGATTCCATTCGGGTGGTCAGCAATAACAACAGGGTCATCGAATTGACATGCTTTACTACCACCAACGATCCATGTTACAGCCTGGCCTATTCCAAAATCACACATTCCGATAACACCATTCGAATTACGCCGGTTGTCCAACGAGATCCGGCTTTAATTTGCCCGATGGTTTTGGGCAGTCTCGATTTCGATGTGTCGTTTGCAGTGCCGGAAAACGGTTTTTATGATCTCAAATTTGTCGATCAGCAGTCGGAACTGGACACAACTATTTTTGTCGGAGATTGATATTCACCGCTCTCTAACACATTTTTCGCACAGACAATTCACCAATTATAAATGGAGAAAAATCATGATGTTAAATAAAATATTTATTATCAGTTTTACGGTGGCAATTGCGGCTTTCTTACTTTCATGCTCCGAATCCCCCACCGATAGCGGGCGCAAAATTACATTTGGCTCCAATTACGCCGAAGGAAAAGGTGAATTTCCGGAAGCGTATTTGAGCAGCGGCTCGGACAGGGAAAATACGTTTCGTTCGTTAAAATCGATCCGCAACAGCGACGGCAGTTTAGCATTGGAAGTTAGCGGTTGGGGCATCCGGGAAATGGGAATTATGTGCCGACGAGAAATTGAAAACGAAACGCTGCGCTTATCAATCACCCATTTTTGCGGAACCGTGCAAACACTCACACCGGAAAAAGTCAAATTCGATCAACTGGTGACACTGGCTACGGAAGATTCGCTATCGCGGATAGTGTTTATCGCCACCGGCGATTCGCTAGTTCTGGAAAAACGATAGCGGTAATCAAATATTTCCGTTACATTTTGGAAATTGCGCAACTGTTCGTGGGTGATTGCCGTTTAAATATGGGTAAAAAATATAAACCGGGTGGACGTGTAAGTATTGTTAAAACATCGCATTATATTGATTTTTTCTGCGCTGACCACCGTACTGGTTGCGGTGATGGCGTGGGTGAGCTATGTGGCCGTCCGGGAAATTTACCTCAACCAGGTTTCGGAGCAAACCCGGTTGCTCACCCGGTTGATCGGCAGCAGCATCGATGCAAAATATCTCACGTTTATCGACGCCAATCAGCCATCACAGCGGGCGATCAGCTATTATCGCGATCAATTGGCGGAACATGCAGAAGCGTTGCTGGTTGGAAATATTGTGTTGTTTGACCAGAATTTTCAAATACTTACGCAAACTGAATCAGCTGCGCTTCCCGTTGAAAGCGATGCGCGATTGCTGCTGTTCACCAACGACATCCGGCAGTTGAATATCGCAGAAGCCGGTGCCTCTCTGCCGTTTAAAGGGCACGACCAGCAGTGGTATTTGTGGGGATTTTACCGTTTGGACAGCGAACATTGGCTGGGCATTCGCGAAAGCGCCGCGCGATTTGCCGAAGTGGAGAAACTGCCGAAAATTTTTGGCGCGATCGGGCTGATTGGGCTGGCATTCACCATTTTTGCGGGCGTTTGGCTGGCGAGCAGCATTACCAAACCCATCAACCAACTGGTGAAATTCAGCCGAAAACTCGGTGAGGGTGATTTTACCGCAAAAGCACCGTTGGTGAATCCCGGCGAACTGGCAATTCTGGCATCTGCGATGGACAATATGCGCCAGGATTTGCTGCACAAAAATCGCGAAAAAGAGGCGATGCTAGCCCAAATTGCTCACGAAATCCGAAATCCGCTCGGCGGGATGGAACTGCTTTCCGGATTGGTGAAAGAGGATTTGCAGCAACACGGTGCCGATGCAGGATACATCGACAAAATTCTGGCAGAAATCGGCGGGCTGAAATCGTTGATCAACGCCTATCTCAACTACAGCCGCCCGACGCTGCCAAATCCCGAACCGTTGAACATTGCGGAAGTGCTCAGCGAAGTACAGGAAACGTTGCGACACAAATTCAGCCAAAAAAACGCCCAATTTGAACCATCTGTGAACGGTGCAGTATTGAACTTTGACAGACAACATTTGCGGCAAATTTTGTTCAATTTATTGAACAACAGCCTGCAATCGCTGCCGGATGGCGGAACAATCCGGGTGGAATCCCGGCAATCGCGCATCGAAATTTGTGATGATGGTCCGGGCATTGATGTAGCGCATTTGCCCAAAATTTTCGATCCGTTTTTTACCACGCGCGAATCCGGCACGGGTTTGGGATTGGCAATTTGCCAAAAACTTTGCCGGGAAAACGACGCTTTGCTAACCGTCGAAAATCTGGAAAACGGCGGTTGTAAATTTTCGATAATACAGGAGTTTAACCAATGAAGCACATGTTTTGGCTGACAGTAGCTTTCACATTTACACTGATTGTATCCTGCGATAATTTGACAGATAACGAAAAAACGCAAAAAGAATTACTCGGCAGAATTTGGCAATTGCAATCGCTGGAAACCATCGACGGCGATAAAATTGATGTTCCCGAAGACCAATTTTACACCCTGCAAATTCACGAAGACGGCTCGTTTGGCGGCACATCCGACTGCAACGCGTATGGCGGAAAAGTGAATTTTGATGACGGATTATTCCGCGTAACCGAGCTGGTTCACACCGAAGCCTATTGCGGCGATGAATCGCTGGACGGAACGTATATGAACGCGTTGCAATCTGCGCTCGCATTCGAAGTTCGTTCTGGGCGATTGCGCATTTTTTACGTTGACGGTTTCCAAACGATGGTGTTTTTGGAACAGTTAAGTCAATAAAGGAGGAAATTCAAATGAAAAGAATGTTCGTTTTACTTTCAATAATTTTTTTGTGGGCATGTGATCAGAGTACAGATTTAAAGAAACAGGCCGAGTTGCCCAACCCGCAAGTTGTTGCGTTTTCCGAACTGCCGCAAAGCACAGCATCCACCTACTTTTTGATCGGCAAATTTAACGATTACGAAACCAACTTGCGCCGTGCGATTTCGAACGGTGTGGATGTTCAGGAAGCGTGGATACCATTAAGTACATCGCCGTGTGAATGCATAACTTGCACCGATGCGATGCAAATTCGCGTCATCGGCGCAACTGAAGAATTGGAGCAATTGGGTTTCGTACACGACACCGATCCGTGGCAAATCAATTGCGGTGTGCAGGATTTCGCCCATTATACTTTCACAGAAACAGAATAGAAACAGAAACTTATGCAAAAAAATCCACTGATCATTGTGGAAGATAACGAAGCGATGCGACTGGGCATGACCGAGAGTTTACGCCGCGCCGGATACGATGTTTTCGATTTTCCGGATGCCAGAACCGCGCTTGATTTTTTTGCGCGCCAGCCGGTGCCGCTGCTCATCAGCGATCTGAAAATGGCGGGGATGAGCGGGATGGAATTGCTCAAACAGCTCAAAAATCAATCGCCGCAAACGGAGTTGATCATGGTTTCTGCCTTCGGTACGGTAGAAGTTGCGGTGGAAGCCATGCAATTTGGTGCGCTGGATTTTCTGACCAAACCGTTTTCGATGGAAGAATTGCGCATCCGCGTACAGCGGGCATTTGAAAAAATTCAGCAAAAACAGCAATTTGAGCGATTGCTGGAACAGCACCATTTGCTGCAGGATGAGCAATTTGGTGATATGATCGGCACATCGCCGGTGATGCAGCGGGTGTTCGATCTCATCCAGCGCGTCGCAAAAGAGGACAGCGCCATCCTCATTGAAGGCGAAAGCGGCACCGGAAAAGAGCTGGTCGCCCGTGCGATCCACAAAAATAGCGACCGCGCCGACAAACCGTTTGTGCGCGTCAACTGCGGCGCACTGAACGACAACTTGCTGGAAAGCGAATTGTTCGGTCACGAAAAAGGTGCGTTCACCGGCGCAATCAAACGCAAAAAAGGGCGGTTCGAACTGGCAGATAGCGGCACGCTGTTTCTCGATGAAATCGGCGATATCTCCCAAAACATGCAAGTTAAACTATTGCGTGTGTTGCAAGAAGGCGAATTCGAGCGGGTTGGCGGTGAAACCACCCTTTCGGTGGATGTGCGGATCATCAGCGCGACCCATCGCAACCTGCCAAAATTGGTGATGAACAGCGATTTCCGGGAAGATTTGTATTACCGGCTGAGCGTCATTCCCATCCAGTTGCCGCCGCTTCGCGAGCGAAAAGACGACATCCCGGCGCTGGTTCAGCATTTTTTGAACAGACGGAATCGCGGCAAAAGCATTTCGCAGGAAGGAATGAATTTGCTGATCGAATACAGTTGGCCCGGCAACATTCGCGAGCTGGAAAATGTGTTGGAACGGCTGGCGGTCATCTCACCGCAACCGCTGATCGAACCGCAACTGATTGCCCAGCAACTCGGGCGCGGTGTGGGCATGTCCGCCGTCAATCAATACGAAAATTTGCCGCTGGATGACGCGGTCAACGCATTCGAAAAAAACCTGATCATTCACGCGCTCAAAAAAGCGCAGGGTGTCAAAAACCAGGCGGCAAAAATGTTGGGCATCCGCACCAGCACGTTGTATTACAAATTGGAAAAATACGGATTAAATTGATGAATTTTCAGCTAAAAAATGCGCACCAAACAGTGAAACAACGCCGATTTTTGCGATTGGTTCTGGCTGTATTATTGCTGTTTTCCAACGCGATTTTCGCCCAAAATATCCCGGAATTGCTCGGCGAATACCGGCATCTTGATCTGCAAATTCAGCAACGCACCGCGGCCATCGATTCGCTGAACGGGTTGCTGGCTCAACAAACCGCGCGGATCGATCAGGAAAAGCAGGCATCATCACCGGATAAATCCACGCTGCGCGAACAGATGGCGGAAGGGTTGGAACTGAGCGAAAGCATCAACCGGCAACGTCAGCAATTGCAACAGTTACAGCAGAAATTCAACATCTGCCAATCGAAACTCGCGGCGCGATTTGCCGCACGAATTGATTCGCTGAAAGCGCTGCAAAACGACGCCAGTTTTTCCGGCGATGAAACCGCGTTGCAGGAATCGATCGTTTCCGCGACGGCAAATTATTTGTTCTTCTCCCCTATTTTTCGCGAGCTGCCGTTTGATCCCCAAAAAATTGCCGGGATGGAACCGGCTACCACCAGCGATTCGCTGGAACGCGGACTGATGCGTGATTATCTGGCAACCGCCGAAAAAGGCGTCGATGAACGGCTGGCAATCATCCGGAACGATCGCCGGAAACTGGAAAGCACCATCAAATTATCCCGCAAAGCCGAAGAATTTTTGAGCGATGTTTCCGACGAAAATTACAGCCTTTTTGCCCAGGGAATGATCAGCTCGCAACGCAACGAAGCGTTCGCAACCACCGAAAGAGATAACCTGCCCACAAACGGTTTTTCGCCGATGGATTTTTCCGCCAAACAATTGGAAAATATCAGTATTTTTTTCGCACAGTTGGGTGTCGATCGACCCGCTTCCGCCGAACAATCTTTCAAAATGGCTATCGAATCCGGCAGTGAATTTGTATCTTTGGAAGACTATCTGGATTTGCTGAAAACGGCTGAAACGCGACTCGAAACGTTTCACAAAGCCATAACCAAAAAACTGGAAGCGAAGGATGTCGCGCAATAATGCATTTTACACCGGCACGATGGACATTTTTTCTGTGCTGCCTTTGCTATTTCGGTGCTGCGCAAACGGCTTCATCTCCCCTTTTAAATTACCGCATCAGTGTGGAATCGGGCTGGACGAGCGCCCATTTATCCTCACTCGATAACGATATTTCCCCCACTGTTCGCCTCAACGGAAAATTTTCGATCCGCAAAAAATCGCGTGCATTTGCGTGGCAGTTGAACGGACAATTTCGCCCGGAACTGTTTCTCTCCGGCGATGTGCCGACCCATTTGAAATATGGCGTTGCCGGAAAAATTGAGCGCAATTTTCGCAAATGGCACTGGATTTTTTCCGCATCGGCAGATGCCCGGCGACTGTCGATCGCTTTTCAAACCTTCACGCTGCAAAAATGGAGCGCGGAAACCCAACTGATCTGGCAGATAAATCCGCGAACACAGCTAAAATTCGGCAGCGGTGCGGATTTGCTGAACGCCAAAAATATTCTGGAAAACCGCATGACCGCCGGACGATTTTTTGTGATATGGCAACGACAATTCTCCCGGGTGTTTCGCGGGCAAATGGGGTTTACCGGCGATCCTTTTGTGATCGAAGAATCATTTTCCGGTGCGTCAAACACCGGTTACCGGATAGGTGCTGTAGTTTCCATAACCCGCCAAAAAACATGGATTTGGCAGATGCGATATCACGGCATTTTGCACCATTCGGAATTTACGCAATCACCTTCCAGCGAACATTGGCTGCATCTGTTGACCGGGCGAATTTTCGCCAACAACTGGTCCGTTTTATTTCTCGCGGATTATCGTTTCCGCAAATTCACATTTGTCGAAAACGCCCCGCTAAATCTGCTCTACAGCCCTTACGATGACGATCGAAAAGTGTATCTCAAAATCGAAAAAGATTTTTCGAACACCAGCCAACTGTTTTTTTTGTTCGGTTACCAGAGTGAGGATTTGTTCAATTTGCAATCGCGGTATTACGGTTGGCGTGGGTTAATCGGCGTGGAATTTGGTAAATCACGGTAAAACAATCTCTCCCCCCGGCATTGATAAACATTAAAAACTTCTAAATTTTCCTACCCAAAATAATGCTTTGGCGCACGTTCAAAATTCAATTGTGCAGTATATATGTTTCATGTGTTTTAGTGTATAGACATATATTTTACAAAAGGAGCGAAAATGCGCAGGTGTCCAAACTGCAGTGCGATCAATGAGGATCATTATATTCGATGTTATAACTGTTTTCACTCGTTTCTTTCAAGCCCGCAACAACAAACAGTCACAGGTACACCCCGGCAAAACGTAAATCCAAACGGCTCCCCCAGCCAATTTCAGGAAAATTTTGTTCAGCAAGTGCAGCCGCAACAACCCGCACCACAGTTTTTTGCGCAACCAAATGGCAGCGCGGCAACAACGGTTGTTCCTGTTACAACGGATAGCAAAAAAACCATTCTTCTGGTTTTGCTGATGGTTTCAGTGATTATTGCAGCAGGTGTTTGGTATTTCGTACATGTTAAACATCAGCGAGAACAACAGGTTACGGCATTATTTGCACTCGCAGAAAGCACGTTTAAACGGAACGATTATCCTAAAGCTTCGGAATTGTTTCAGCAATTTGTGCTGCAACATCCGGATAATTCGCTGAGCGAATTGGCACAACAGCGACTGGATGCCATCGCATTAATGGAAACAGAGGCACAAAAGCAACGTGCCGGACGCAGCCAGCAAATTGAAGAAACACTGAAACGCGCCCAAATTGCAATGAATTTGCGACGCTACATCACACCGGAAAATGACAACGCGTTGACCCATATCCGGGCAGTATTAGCCATCGATCCGTTCCAAAAACAGGCGTTGGATATGCTGAACACGATTGGCAATTTTTACCGCACGGAAGCTGAACGCGATTTTAATCGCGGTCGTTACGAGCGCGCCAAAAATTATTATGAAAACATTCAGGTTGTTTATCCGGGTGATGAATCCGCAGGAGAGCAGATTGCCAAAATTGACGATTTGATCAATGAGGAAATCAATCGCCGCAGACAAATTGCCCGGCAAAACGCAGCATCTCAACAGGTTGCCCGCAGCGAACAACCGGCAACCAACCCGGTCTCCAAAACTGCACCGCAACAAAATTTACCGGCAGAAAAACCAGCCGAAAATCCAGCATCAAACGATACGGGCTCCCAGCCATTGGCATCTTTAAACAACACTATTTTACCGCCGAATACCCCTGTTTCAACACCTGTGGATCCGGTGGAAACGAAACCGGCAAATGCCGATTCCGCATCGCTGAATGCAGTGCCCGAAATAATTTCGGTTGACGAAAGCCAGATCGACGGTGGTAAAAAAGTTCTCCTTCGCAAAGCTGAGCCGGTTGTTCCCCGCAGTTGGAATTACGGCGGTTTTTCCCGCGTTCGGGCAATCTGCACCGTCGGCACGGACGGACAGGTAGAAAACGTGGAAATCCTTACACCTGCTAAATATCGTAGGCTCAATGATTTAACAACCGAAACTTTATTGAAATACCAATACAAACCCGCCACCTTCAACGGCTTGCCAACACGCTTCAAAACTGTTGAAGAAATCGTTTACAAATAACACAAAAGCTCAATCCATTCAAGGAGGATTCGAATGAACGGAACCATCGGGGCAAAACTCCGAAGCGGGATTTTATGCTTTATCCTGCTCATTTGCGCAACCGGAACCACTTCGGCACAGTGGAACTGGTGGAATTTTTATGATATTTCTTACCAATTTTCGCCATCAGAAAACGCGAGTCGCTCGTTGAAAAACGGCGCATTTGTGTTGGGGCAATATGATTTGTTTACGTCATACAATATCGATAACCGCATCGAAGTGTTGGCGGAATTGGTGTTCGAAGCGCCGGGCGGTGAACTGGAAGTGGATTTGGAACGATTGCTCATCAGCTATACGTTTATCGATTTGCTGACGCTGGAAGTCGGTCGTGGACACTCGCCATTGGGTTATTACGGCAACACGTTTCACCACGGGCGACAGTTGGAATCGACCATCAACCGGCCACTGATTTTGGAATTTGAAGATGAAGGCGGATTGGTGCCGGCGCATAATGTTGGAATGTGGCTGCGCGGTTTCACTGCCGGAAACGCCGGTGTAATGGATTACACCATCGGTGTTGCCAACGGACAACAGATCGATGCGGATCATGGTGAGCTTGCCCTCAATTTAAATGAAGATGACAACCCGAACAAAATTCTATTTGGCAAACTGAATCTGGAACCGGCAATTTTGGGCGGTTTGGGCATCGGTGGATCATTCTATCGCGGAAAAGTGAACGGATTTAGCGAGCTTTCCGAATCACCGGTTATCGATCTCGACCAGAATATTTTTGGTGCGCACCTCTTTTACGATATTTTGCCAGTGCAAATTCTTGCTGAATATTATAATGTAAACAGCAAAGATATGCTGGATACGGCAAAACCCAGCTACAACTCCACCGGTTATTTTGCTCAGGCAGCATATGAATTCAAGGAAAAAATTCGCCCGTATGCCCGTATAGAAGAACTGGCTCCTGAAATGGGCGACCCGTATGGCAACACACTCATCGGCACGGAAGATGTCCAGCGGATTACCGGCGGTGTGCGGTTTAATATTTCCACCCAAAGCTCAATCAAACTGGAAGCCATTACCCAAAAATTTGGTGATAACGATAGCTATCTGATCATCGGAACGCAGTGGGCAGTGGTATTTTAAATGATTGAAAAACAAATGATTAGGACGATCAGCCTATTAACAGGAGCCAACAATGAATAAACTATTGATACTTGCGACCATTCTGTGTTTTTTTGCGTCGCCATGCTTCTCGCAGGATAAACCTGCCGGTGAAACCAGCAAAGAAACGTTGGTGTTCATCGTTAACTCGGAAGCACCAATCTGGAAGGACATGAACGCAAAAGACATTAAAAACATATTTCTCGGAAAAATTAAAAACCGGGACAGCATCCACATTTTACCCACCATTCGCCATAATGAAGATCTCAAAAATGAATTTTTGGATCTATACATCGGGCTTTCGGCCAACCGATTCAAATCGTATTGGGTGAAAGCTGTTTTTTCGAAAGGTGGCGAGCGCCCAAAAGAATTCGAATCGCTGGACGAACTGCTGAATTTTATCGGTGAACATACCGGGGCAATCGGTTTTGCCCGGAACAGCGAAATTGAGGAATTACCGGATGGTGTGAAAACACTGACGATTCAGCCAGAATAACACTTTTTTAACACGGATGGGTTCACCGGAAGGGATATTCCGGATTTCAATCGTCTGTCGGCAACGGCAGGCGATTTTTTTTGTCAGGGAATCATCCGTTTGGCAATACGATATATTTTTATCGCAACACCTGCGGCTAAATCCAATTATTTTTTATTATCAAATAAAATCCATAGCGATAGGTATTGAACTTATGCAATAATGTGGTATATTCTACACGTCATATAACAAGCAGCTATTTGCTTTATTCATTATCAACCCATTATTGGAGAAATTTATGAAAAAGTATGGTGCAGAGTTTATCGGGACGTTCTGGCTGGTACTTGGCGGCTGCGGCAGCGCAGTGTTGGCTGCGGCGTTTCCGAATGTTGGGATCGGTTTGCTCGGTGTTTCGTTCGCATTTGGCTTAACCGTGCTGACAATGGCTTTCGCTATCGGGCATATTTCCGGCTGTCACCTGAATCCGGCGGTTTCGATCGGGCTTTGGGCTGGCGGTCGCTTTGATACAAAAGATTTGCTGCCGTATATCGTAGCACAAGTTGCTGGTGCAATTGCTGCCGGCGGTGTTTTATATGTGATTGCCAGCGGGCAAACGGGCTTCAGCCTTTCCGGCGGTTTTGCATCTAACGGTTACGGCAGCCACTCGCCGGGCGGATATAGTATGCTGGCTGCGTTGGTTACCGAAATCGTGATGACAATGATGTTCCTTTTTGTCATCCTCGGTGCCACGGATAAACGGGCGCCCAAAGGCTTTGCACCAATTGCCATCGGGCTTTGCCTGACGCTGATTCACCTAATCAGCATCCCGGTTACCAACACATCGGTTAATCCGGCACGGAGCACCGGCGTTGCCCTGTTCGCCGGCGATTGGGCGATTTCCCAACTGTGGTTGTTTTGGGTAGCGCCAATTATCGGCGGTGTTTTGGGTGCGGTAATTTATCGCTTCATCGGGAACGATAACGATTAGACTATTTACCAGAGCGAATTGATTTTTTTCAACGTCTGTCAGTAACGGCAGACGTTTTTTTTGTGCTCAAATCAAATTGTTATTAAAATAATAATCGCTATCAAATTAATAACTTTTTCACAACCAACCGTTAACGCTAACCTACCCGAATAGATCATTTAGCAACTATTTCCCGTTGGTATAATTTTTGAACGAATACTGCGGTATCAATTGAGGTATCCAAATTATACCCGAAACCTTATAAAAAAGGTGAAACATCGTGAAATTCGCACTCGGTAATTTCTTCCTTTGTTTAATGCTTATCGTTAGTTGCTCTGAAAAATCGGCAACGGAACCCCAAAATAATCCCCCGGCAGTTTTCGAAACCCCGCAAGTTGTGATCGGGAAAATGATGCGCGGCATCAACATTGGCAACACGCTGGAACCGCCAACAGAAGGTGGTTGGAATAACGGCCCGTTGGAAGAAGTTTATTTTGATGATTACAAATCCGCCGGATTTACATGTGTTCGCGTTCCCGTTCGCTGGGAAAAACATGCGGCAACTACCGCACCGTATGCGATTGATGCGGATTGGCTTGATCGCATTGAGCAAGTGGTGGATTGGGGATTGGCGCGCGACCTGTATATTATTCTCAACGCGCATCACGAATGGTGGCTGGTGAACAATTACGCCAACGCCGATACGCTGGCGCGGTTCGAGAGCATCTGGCAGCAGATTGCCGATCGCTTCAAAGATAAATCCCCCAAATTATTATTTGAAATCATCAACGAACCGCACGGCATGACCCAGGCGCAACTGAACGAGCTGAATGGCAACATTCTCACAATCATTCGTGCGGAAAACCCGCAGCGGATTGTGATTTTCGGTGGTCACGAGTGGGCGGGCGCCGCTCAACTGTTGACCGCAGCCGTTCCCAATGACGATTACCTGATGGGCTATTATCACTCCTACGACCCCTGGAATTTTGCCGGTGAAGCCAACGGCTTTTGGGGAACATTCGACGATATCGCAGCCGTAAAGGCGCAATTTTCGAGCGTGGCAAACTGGTCGAATGCCAGAAATATTCCTGCAATGATCAGCGAATTTGGCGCCGTCCGCAATTGCGATTACAACTCCCGCATGATGCATTATTACACATACGTTGAACAGGCGCTCACCAACGGCATCGCCTTTATGGCATGGGACGATGGCGGCGATTTCGGGATTTACGACCGGACAAACCGGACCTGGTCGGAGGTAAAAGATATCCTGATTTACGGGCATCCGAACGGTCCGGTGTTGACTGAAGCGACCTATTTGGGCAACGCAACGGTGTATCTGCAATGGCAAAACCGTTCCTCCGCTATCAACCAGATTATCGTTGAACGCAAATCCGACACATCGGATTTTACCGAAATTGCCCGGCTCGGCGCTGCCGCAATTGACTATCGCGACACCGCCGCCGGCAGCGGTAGCCAATACTATCGTGTGATTTACAAATTCAGCGATCAATCGGATATGTATTCCAATCCGATGGTTGTCCAAACGCCATAATGTAAAGGAAATGCTTTATGTTTCGCTTTCGCACCTGTATTCGCCACACAATTTTGCTGATCCCGATGTTGATTTTGATAACCAGCGGATGCGGCAAAAAAGAATCGCCGACCCAATCCGACCCGCCGGCGCAAATTGAAAAAAGCGCCAAACGCGGTCTGGCATACGACTTAACCCAACCGGCAGATCTTGAGGCGCTGAAAAGCGGCGTGAGCTGGTGGTATAACTGGTATTTTAAAACAACAGCAGCATCAGATTACAACGACACATATCAGATGGAATTTATTCCCATGCTTTGGGGCAGGAATGCTTCCGCAGATTACACCCAGTTGAAAAACTTCATTTTGAGCCATCCGGAAATCGAATATCTGTTGGTGTTAAATGAACCGAACTTAACCGATCAGGCCAATCTGACGCCGGATGTGGCTGCCGTAGAATGGGTGAAATATGAGCAGGTGATCAGCGAGTTGGCTGCCCAAAACCGCACGGTTGCGCTGGTCGGTCCGGCGATGACCTGGGGAACGCTCAGCGGTTTTTCCGATCCGGTGGTCTGGCTGGACGCATTTTACGCAGAATACCGCGCTGCCAACGGCGGACGCGATCCGAAAATTGATTATCTGGCATTTCACTGGTATGATTACGGTTTAGCGGCACAGCTCGACCGGCTGCAAAAATATGGCAAAAAAATCTGGATCACAGAAATGGCCAACTGGAATGCGCAAATCAATTCGTACGAAAAGATGGCAGAGCAAATGCAGCAAATGGTCGCGGTTTGCGAAAGCCGTTCGGATGTATTTCGCTATGCCTGGTTTATCGGACGTGGTGCGGAAGATCGCTTCACCAATCTGTTTAACCCATCGCCGGGGGAATTGAACGATCTCGGCAATTTGTATCTCAGTCTGCCGTATTAAAAACAAGTAATGGTTGTGAGGGGATATATAGAATTATTTATGCGAATTACGAATTGTATGTAAAACTGTAAAAATATCAGGAGCCCCCTGCCTTCGCAGGGGTGACAACCACAGAAGAAAGGTGTCATTCCTGCGAAGGCAGGAATCCCCGTGCTTTCAACAACACTATTGGTCCAGTTACAATACGACTATTTATTAACCCATACCAATCACGCAAATGTGACCAATACCGGAAAAGAAAAACCAAATTGTGCTAAACATAAAATTCCCTGAAATCAGATTATGAGGCGTATAATGAAAAAAGCATTACTTTTGTTGATAGCGGCATTGATCACCGTTGCCTGTGTGGAAAAAAGCGGCATCATGTCCGATACCGTCGAATATTCACCGGCAGGCAAAACGGTTCAGGTGTTCACGACCGCAGCGGAATCGGAGATGCGGATAAGCCCGTCCGCCACCCTGGCATTTGAAGATGCCACCCAGCCATTTGAAAACGAAGTGGCGGTGTTTGTCAATCCCGATGAACAATTCCAGACATTTTTGGGCATCGGCGGGGCGATAACCGACGCATCTGCCGAAGTGTTCGCAACCCTGTCCGAAGCGAAACAGCAGGAACTGCTCGAAGCCTATTACGATCCCGAAAAAGGGATCGGTTACACCCTCGCCCGGACGTCCATCCACAGCTGCGATTTCAGCAGCGGCAGCTTCACGTATATTGCGGACGGCGACAAAGATTTGCAAACCTTCAGCATCGAACATGATATGCAATACCGGATTCCCATGATCAAACGGGCGATTAAAGCCGCCGGTGGAAAGCTGTTGATGTATGCCAGCCCGTGGAGCCCGCCCGCGTTCATGAAAGACAATAACGATATGCTGCACGGCGGAAAACTGCTGCCGGAATATTACCAGTCGTGGGCAAATTATTACATCAAATTTATCCATGCGTATGAAGCCGCCGGCATCCCGATTTGGGGACTGACGATTCAAAACGAGCCGATGGCTGTTCAGCGTTGGGAATCCTGTATTTACACCGCCGAAGAAGAGCGCGATTTCCTCAAAAAACACCTCGGACCCACGCTGCAAAAAGCCGGTTTGAAAAACAAGAAGATTGTGGTCTGGGATCACAACCGCGATTTGATCAACCACCGGGCAAACACTATTTTCGGCGATCCGGATGCGGCGAAATATGCCTGGGGCATCGGTTTTCACTGGTACGAAACCTGGGCCGGCGGCGATCCGATGTTCACCAACCTTGGTTTGGTGAAAGAAGCTTATCCGACCAAAAACCTGTTGTTCACCGAAGGTTGTGCGGAACGGTTTATCCCGGATAATTACATGTCTGTCAAAAATGCGGAGCGCTACGGCATTTCGATGATCAACGATTTTAACCACGGCACCGTCGGGTGGACAGACTGGAACATATTGCTCGACCAGCGCGGCGGCCCGAATCACGTCGAAAACTTTTGTTTTGCACCGATGCATGCCGATGTAAACACCGGCGAACTGTTTTATACGCTGTCGTATTATTACATCGGGCATTTCTCCAAATTTATCCGTCCCGAAGCCAAACGGGTGAGCACAGCACCCAGCCGCAGCCATTTGCTGGCAACTTCTTTCCTGAATACGGACGGCACAATGGCAACCGTTGTGCTCAACCAAAGCGATTTGCCAATCACCTACAAATTGATTGTGGGCAGCAAACAAACATCGACGGAAATACTGCCGCATTCCATTCAAACGCTGGTGTATTGATTGGATATGTGACCATTATAGACATTACAAAAAAAGGGCAAGTGTAAAACTTGCCCTTTTGTAACATTTGCGATAGTATTGTGTTTTTTTGAATTACCGCCCCAGTTTGTCCCGCAGTTCCGGTTTATCCGCCAGCGCCATATTTGCCACAGCCAGCACTTCTTCCCGCCAACGCACAGCTTTGGAAACATTTACATCGCGGTCAACCGTTGCCTGCTGGGCAGAACCGATGCGATTCTGCTGCAAATTATAGGCATCTTTCAACGCGTCCTCCTGCGCTAATATCGCTTACACACGTTGATAGGCGAGCCGATTGTTTTCAAAATAATTTTCAACCACTAACCCACCCCATTATAAGCTTTCTGCCACGCATTATACAACCGGCGAAATAAAGAAGGATAAACAATCCAATGCCGAAACGGTTTTATCAGCCCCATATAAATCGGGGTTAACCACCCGGTATGCCGGACATAAATGCCCCACAATAAGCGATACCCATCCCCTTTTGGCAACAACACCCACACCAGCGCAGCATGAACCGTTTTGTTGCGGATTTCGCTCATCGCTTCCTGTGGAAACACGTAAAGAATCGTAAATGGCCCCTGTTTACTGCCGGGAGCAATTCCGGATTTAGCGATATCATCTGCGCTTAACCGTGCCCGGAAAAGGACATCTTTGTCCGGCGGCTCAGCGTCCCATCGAAATATCCGCCCCAAAAACCAGCGTAACCCGAAAAGGGCTTTTACAACGCCGGATGGCTCACTGCTTTTGGCAAGGTTAAGAATATCCAAAACCGTTCGCCCTTCCCCGCCGCCCGGCAGGTCAACTTGCCAGACATCGTATAGCGGCACATCTTTCAACAACGCATGTGCCCGTAAATCCAGGTTACGGTATTCCTGTTTATCGGTGTTTTTCCACGGTGGCATTTGGCGCTCCGGTGTTCTGGTATAAAACAATTGGTGGTATTAAACAAATAATAATCGATTCACCCGAAGGGGATTCCGGCATAAAGCCGGAATGACATGGAAGAAACAGTCCGTTAGCGGTCATTCCTGCGAAGGCAGGAATCTCAGCATTTCCTTTTCAACACTACCGAACAATTATTGGGTACAATAATATCCGTCAACAGAAAATATCTGCAAACAAGTGTTATCCATCCAGCTCCGCAATACACTCGATTTCAACCAACGCATCCAAAGGATTTTGTTTAACCGCGATGGTCGTCCGGCTGGGTTTATGTCCGGCGAACATTTCTTCATAAATGCGATTCATCCCTTTAAAATCATCCATACTTTTGAGATACACCGTTGTTTTGACCACATTTTTCAGGGTTAATCCTACTTCTGCCAAAACGATGGAAAGATTGTTCAGCACCCTTTCGGTTTGTTCTTCAATGGTTGTTCCCACGATTTTCATCGAATTCGGATCCAACGGGGTTTGCCCGGAGCAAAAAACCAGGTTACCAGATTTCATGGCATGGCAATACGGTCCAATGGCTTTCGGCGCGTTTTTTACATTGACAGTTTCCATAACTTATTCTCCATAATTAAAATAATGGGGTAATGGGTTCATCCGAAATCAACTTAATGTAAGGTATTTTTTGGGTAATGGTCAACAGATCTGATCTATTTAATCAGAATGCAACGCGGCATCGAACCATTACTGCGAACCATCAATAGACAGAACACCCGCTTCGTAAAAAAATCGGTTTGCTGCCTTCAATTTCGTTCGTAAATTTTTTAATCTAAACCGGTTATATATTGCGGAGGAATTTGACGACGGGCATCGCTACCACGTAGAATTGACGATACAGGCATCGAGTGAACTTTATTTCGAAATTATCGATATTTTTGGTGGTGACCGTCGTTTGCGCCCGGGCGCAGACCCGTCTGCCGGATGTGCTGCTGGATGTGCCGTCGGATACGGTTTTCGCATCGACAGATTCCCTGCTGAACGGCTACCAATTGCCGCATAAATTTATCATTCCCAACAGCGAAAGTTTGCAGCTCAAAACCTTTGCCTTGCTGCGGGGGATTCATTATCGGGTGGATTACGACGCTGGGAAAATCTGGCTCAATCGCCAGATGCCCGCCAGCGACAGCCTGCGCATCATTTACCAGAAATATCCTTTTCCGCTGGTTGCGGATTATTTTCATCGAGAGCTGCAGCTTGCCCAACCGTCCGACAGCGCCAACGGCGACAGCACCGCCGCCATTGCCCGCGCCGTTCGCCCCGGCTTTTTTGATGATCTCGATTCATATCAATCCAATCTGCAAAAAAGCGGGAGCATTGTTCGCGGTATCGAGCTTGGCAACAATCAGGATCTCACGCTCAATTCCGGGCTGAACTTGCAGCTATCCGGTCAAATAGCGCCGGATGTGGAAATCCTTGCCGCCCTCACGGACGAAAGCACACCCATCCAGCCGGAAGGCAACACCCAAACCTTGCGCGAAGTGGACAAGGTGTTTATCAAACTCACCAGCCCGCATCTCGGCGGCACGCTCGGCGATTTTAATATGCAATATCGCGAATCGATGTTTGGCAATTTGCAGCGAAAATTGCAGGGCATCAGCGCCACACACACGGCGAAAACCTTTGAGCAGCAAGTTACTTACGGCACATCGCGGGGATTTTTTCACTCCAACCGGCTGCTCGGGCAGGAGGGAAATCAGGGTCCGTATTTGCTGAACGGGCGCAACGGCGAGCGGGAAATCATCGTTTTGGCGGGCACGGAGCGGGTTTATGTGGACGGTATTTTGCAAACGCGCGGCGAAAATAACGATTACGTGATCGACTACGGGCTGGCACAAATCACCTTCACCAACAAAAAATTGATCACCTCGGAAAACCGCATCGAGGTGGATTTCGAATACACCAGCGCGTTCCAGCGATACGGGAAAACGTTTATCGGCGCGTCGTCCACCGGAAAACCGCTCGGCAAACGCTTCAGCTACGATGTGCGGGCGTTCCGCGAATGGGACGACACCAACAATCTGCTGGAAGACGATGCACCGCTTTCCGATGTGGAAACCGCCGCGCTGGCAACTGCCGGCGATGATCCCTTTGCCGCAGCGGTCAGCGGTGCGGATTCGGTGGGATTTGGTCGCGGTAATTACGTGAAAGCGGACACGCTGATCAACGGTCAATCGCTCCCCTACTTCCGGTTTGTGGACGAACGCAACGGCAATTTTCTGGTGCGATTCACCGGTGTCGGTGCCGGCAACGGCGATTACAGCCGGGTCAGTTTGCAGAATTATCGCTACGTCGGTCCGGGTCGCGGCAGCTATTTACCGGTGCGACTGGTGCCGTTGGCGTCGGAGAAAAATTTTGCGGATGTGGGCATGAATTGGCGCGTTACCGACAATTTTTCGGTGAACGGCGAGTTTGCAATTTCATCGTTCGACCAGAATATTTTCAGCGATATTGATGATGGCGACAATGAGGGCGGTGCGTTTCAACTCGCAAGTACGCTGCGGGACAGCACCTTTCGAATGTTTGGTAAATCCATTGGTGGGCTGAACTTATCGCTGCAATGGCAGCGTCAGGATTCCGCATTTGCACCGCTGGATCGCCCGCTGCAGCCGGAGTACGCCTACAAATGGAATCTCGGCCAAAACCAACTCACCACCGAAGAAACCAGCCTGGAACTGAACGGCGCCTATCAACCGAAACGCTGGCTGGAGCTGAGCGGCGGCTACGGGAATATCGAAAAAGGCGCATCCGTGAATTCTGTGCGATGGAATTCGCAGGCACGGGTTTACCGGCGACCAATCCTGCCGGACATCACCGTTCGCGCGGAGAACGTTCGCAGCGAAACCGGCAATTTCGACAGCGACTGGCAGCGGCAGAGCGTCAACCTCATCAAAAATATCGGCAGCACCACGCCGCAATACCGCTTTCAGCGGGAAGATCGCGCGGTGGATAATTTGTCGCAATCGCAGCGCACCGGTTTTCTGTTCGACGATCATTTGGGCAAATTTTCGCTCCGTAAATTCGCCGGACTGGATTGGGATGCATTGGCGCAATATCGCGTTGATTACCTCTACAATCCCCGCAATTTTGGGGAAAAATTGCGGCACGCCGCCACCCAAACGTATGAATTAAAAGGCACGCTGAACAGCCAGAAACAACTTCGCGGCGAGTTTGGCGTCACGTTTCGCGAGAAGGATTTCACACCGTTTTTCCAGAATTTGCCGTCGGACAGTCTGGCGATTTACCAGACCGACGCCCAATTTCAGGATACCACGTGGACAGATCGCCAAAGCCATCTCGGAAACGTGCAACTGCAATATCGCAACGAGAGCGGCACGCTGACCGCACAGCTCGATTACCAGCTTGCCAGCGAATTGCAGGCGATTCGCGAAATCCGCTATTTGCAGGTGGAGGAAAATCGCGGCAATTTCCGGTTCGATTCCACGCTGAGCGAATACGTTCCCGATCCGCAGGGCGATTATCTGCGGTTTTTCTTCCAAACCGGCGATTTCCGCAGCGTTATCCGGCTGGAAACGGCGCTGCAGGTGCAGTATCGCCCCAAAGCATCGAAAAAAAAGCTCGGTTTCTGGCGCGATTTCCTCAACAAAACCGCGATGCAATCCTACATTAAAATTGAAGAACAGAGCCGCCCGGAAAATATCTGGGATATTTATTTGATGAACCTGAGCCAGTTCCACAATTTGCAATCGTCGCTGCAGGGCGTTTACGTGCTGAACCAGGATTTGCATTACAACGAGCGCAATCCGGATTGGGGCGTGTTGCTGCGCAGCCGCTATCGCGATAACCTTGCCAACCAGTTTCTGGACGCCAACGACAACGAAACCCGCATCGTCTGGGAGCGTTCAATGGAAGCCCGGCGTCGCATTTTTAACCGCAAATTGAACGTTACCGCCAGTTATCAGCACGGATTCAACAAACGCTGGGTAGCGGCGCTGCCATCGCGTAACCTGAATATTTTACAGCAGGTTATCGCCGCAAAATTGAACTATCGCCCGAGTATTCGCTGGCAATTTCAACTGGAAGCGGAACGCGGGCTGGATAACGACCGGAAAACGGTGAATCCGCTGCGGGTGAATTTTTGGGAGTTGAAACCGCAGATCGCCTTTTCGCTGCGCAGCAAAGCGCGGGCGACGGCAAACTTGAGCTATCTGACCGTTCAGGAAGCGGAAAATCCCGGCGATCGTGCAATCCCGTTTGAGATGGCGCGCGGCAAAAAGCCCGGTGATTCCTGGCTGTGGAATTTCCGGTTTGATTATTTTATCAGCCAGAACGTGACGATCAACGCCAGTTACAACGGCCGAAGGGATGCGGGCACCGCACGCACGATTCACCTCGGCAAAGCGGAAGTGCGGGCGTTTTTTTGATGAGCGATAAACAATTTAATAGGACGTAATAAACTTCGGGAGATTCCGGTATTTTTCCGAAAAAGGCGTCGGAAAAAACCGGAATGACCGCGCTAATATTGTCATTCCTGATGGAGCGAAGCAGAATTCAGGAATCTCCCCCGGTCAGACTTTTTAACCAATGATGTTATGCAGAAACTGTTTTGCCACAGAGCCACGGAGAATCACAGAGAAATATTACAGTAACCATTTTTATAGTAAATGCTCGTTTTATATGACAATACCTTTTCTTCTCAAAACCGTTTTTTAGATTTTTTAAAGAATCTCTGTGTCGCTCTGTGTCTCAGTGGCGAAAATGCGTAACCTCAGTTAACAATTCAAAATTGGAGCGCAACCAATGGCTTACGACGAAGGCTTGGCAGAACGGATTCGCGAAATATTACAACCGCAGCTTGGACTGGATGAGAAAAAAATGTTCGGCGGTATCGCGTTTATGATGAACGATTACATGTTTTGCGGCATCGCCAAAGGCGAATTGATGGTGCGGGTCGGACCGGAAAATTACGAAGCCGCGCTCACCGAACCGCACGTTCGCCCGATGGATTTCACCGGAAAACCGCTGAAAGGCTATGTTTATGTTGATCCCGAAGGCTTTGCCGAAGACGCGGATTTGAAAAAATGGGTCGATCGCGCGATGGCGTTTGTGGCAACCTTGCCGCCGAAGGTGAAGAAAAGGAAAAAGGATAAAAGATAAAGGATAAATGTTGGGGTGCGGTGGTATAGCTTGTCTTGAGCATTTAATAACTGATGTTACGCACAAGCATCCGATTATCGATAAATTAGCATCCTGAGTAGCCCGCTTCGGGCGTATCGAAGGGTGCGGTAAATCAGTGAAATGCCGCACCCTTCGATACACGCCTTCGGCGTTACTCAGGATGCTGGTTCCGAGAAGTTTTTTGACCAGTGCGTAACATCAGTTAATAAATTTATTTGATTTTCTCTCTGCGATCTTCGCGACCTCTGCGGTTAAAAGAATGCCCAAAACCGGCATAAACAAATGAATCGATTGACAAAAAAAATCATCCTGTTTGCGATGCTGCTCGTTTCGCTGACGGCGTTCGGGCAGGTGCCGCAGAAACCGCTGTTTCTGAAATCGTTGCAATTGCGCTTCGATTCGCGGGTGAAATTTGCCCAGAACAGGTTTCAGCAGCAGTTTGTCAATCGCCCGTTTTCGCCGGAATTGTTGAAAAATATTCGCGCCAAAGCCGATGAGCAGCTCCGCGAACAGGGCTACTATTTTGCTGATTTTTCTGAAGTTAGCACGGATATCGATTCGGCGCTGCAAAGCGTCGACCTGACCATTTCCGTGAAAACCAACGGCGTGCTGCGGCTGGACAGTTTGCGCATCACCAATCGCGATTCGCTGCCGGAAACGCTGCTCGGCGATGTGGACGATGCGCTCGCGGTGTATCCCGGAAAGATTTACACCGGTTCGCTGTCGCAATCGATCCTCCGCAACGTGACCACTATTTTTGAAAATCACGGTTTTCCGCTGGCGCGAATCCAGACGCAATCATTCGATTTCCGAGAATTACCCAACGAAAACGAATACCGGCTCGATCTTTCGCTGCATATTTCGCCGGGCGATTCCGTGCGCATCGCATACATCAAATTCCCGAAACAGAAAAATGACATCACCGGCTATCTTCAGCGATTGCTGCGTTTCCAGCCGGACAAATTGTTCGATGCGCAACGGGTCGATCGGTACAGCGAAACGCTGCGGCGGCAGGATTTTCTGAAAAACGTGCGCCGCCCGGAACTGCTGCTGGACAAAAAAGGCAATTATTTTCTCTCCATCGATTTTGAGGAAACGCCCTCCACCACGTTTGACGGCATTGTTGGCTACATTCCCCCACCCGCGACTGATCCGGCAGCGAGCGGCTATTTTACGGGATTGGTGAATGTGGGCATCCGCAATTTATTCGGCGGCGGGCGCAAGATTCACGTGTTCTGGCAAAAGCAAGATCGCTTTTCCGATGAATTCCGGGTGGGTTATCGCGAACCGTTTGTGGCGGGTCTGCCCTTCCATTTTGAGGCGGGCATGCACCGCTTGGTGCGCGATACAACGTATATCGAATGGCAATATCTCGGTCGGTTGGAGCTGCCACTCAGCGATGCGCTCAGCGCGTTCGTGGATTTATCGAGCCGCAATGTGTCACCAGATTCGCTGGCGAGTCGCGTGTTACGCCTGCCGCGCACCGAAAGCGTGATCACCGAAACCGGGATTCGCTGGGATGCCCGCGATGATTTTCGAAATCCCCGGCGCGGCGTTTTTCTGGAGATAGCATTCGGCATCAGCCGCCAGAGCAACATCGGACCGGATTACCTGCTCGCGGAAGATTCGCTGAAATCCTCGGTTTCGCTGCAAAAAATGCGGGCGGATCTGGGCGTTTTTCTGCCCACATTTCGCAATCAGCTCATCGCCAATAATTTTCACGCCAATTTTATCGAAAGCAACGGCGAGGTGTTGCGACTCACCGACCAGGTTTGGTTTGGCGGCGCAACCACTATTCGCGGCTTTCGCGAAGCCCAGTTTTTTGCCAAACGGGTATTTTGGCTGAACAGCGAATATCGTTTTTTGCTCGGTCCGGACACCCGACTATTTGTGTTCACCGATAACGGGTATTTTGAACGCGAATCGCCGGACAACCTGCAAAAATGGCTAACCAGTTACGGCATGGGATTGCGCCTCACCGCACCGCTGGGCGTGATGCAAATCGATTTCGGGCTGGAACGCGGTGCACCCTTTCGCGAGGGGAAATTGCACATCCGGCTGATCAACGATTTTTGATTCATCCAATATATTAACGCTTTGATTTTCCGGTGCTGCGCGAATAACTTAGCCGAACAAAATGATCACCAAAACCGGAGGTTTTTATGAGCAGCTATTTGACCCATCTCGAATGTGGATATTGTGCAAAAGAATATCCGGCAGATCAACTGTGGAATCTGTGCACCGAATGCGGCAAGCCGCTGCTCGCGCGATACGATTTGGCAAAAATCCGCGATGCCGTTTCCCGCGATGATTTGCGGCATCGTGCACCGAATTTGTGGCGATATGCAGAAGTGCTCCCGGTTCGCGACGAGCGCTATCGCCTCACTCTCGGCGAAGGCTGGACACCGCTCATCCACGCCAAAAGACTCGGCCAAACCCTTGATTTTCCCAATTTATTCATCAAAGAAGAAGGTGTGAATCCAACCACTTCGTTTAAAGCGCGCGGACTTTCCGTGGCAGTCAGTCGGGCGTACGAACTTGGTGTTACAGCCGTTTCCATTCCCTCTGCCGGAAATGCCGCCGGTGCGATGAGCGCGTATGCTGCGCTTGCCGGTCTGGAATCGCATGTATTTATGCCAAAGGATGTGCCGCATCCGTTTATCGCGGAATGCAAAGCGTTGGGTGCTACCGTTAATCTGGTGGACGGATTGATCACCGATTGCGGCAAAATTGCCGCCGAAGGCGTCAAAAAATATGGCAGATTCGACATCTCAACCCTCAAAGAACCGTATCGCTTAGAGGGAAAAAAAACAATGGGTTACGAGCTCGCGGAACAGATGAACTGGCAACTGCCGGATGTGGTTATTTATCCCACCGGCGGCGGCACGGGACTGATCGGCATGTGGAAAGCCTTCGATGAAATGGAAGCGCTCGGCTGGATCGGCAGCAAACGCCCGCGCATGGTCACCGTGCAATCCGACGGCTGCGCGCCGATGGTCCGGGCATTTCACGCCGGAACCGAATTTGCCGAACCGTGGGAAGATGCACACTCCGTCGCGGACGGTTTGCGGGTTCCCGCTGCTGTCGGCGATTTTCTGATTTTGCGCACCCTCCGCGAAAGCAACGGCAACGCCGTCAGCGTGGAAGACGGAATGATGCTGGAAAATGCCAACCTGATCGGCAAATCGGAAGGCTTGTTTGTCAGCCCGGAAGGCGGCGCAACGCTGGCGGCATTCCGGATGCTGCGCGAACTCGACTGGATTGCAGATCACGAAACCGTGGTGCTGTTCAACACCGGCAGCGGACACAAATACGCCCACCTCTGGCGATAGTTTTTTGAAACGCAATCGACAAAGGAATAATTGAATTCAGCGAAAAAAGCAGGCGCTTTCCTTAAAATAGGCGTTCAAGGCTGAGCTTTGAACGAGGGAGATTAAAGACCGGCTTAATTCTCGTTCCAGGCTCCTGCCTTGAACGCTATTTTCAAAAAAGCGCTGCTTTGAACAAGGGGGAATAAATATGCTCATGAATTCCCATAACAACCTAACTAATTAACCGGTCCCGATGCGAACATCAACAGCTGCATTCCAACTCACCCGCCCGTTAAACGTCGCTATTGCGATGCTTTCTGTATTGATTGCCGTAATGATCACCCGGGTGGATTTCCACTGGCTGCCGGTTGTGCTGGCTTGCCTTTCCGCCGGTTTGATTATGGCGGGTGGCAACACCATCAACGATTATTTCGATATCGACATCGACCGGATCAACAAACCACAGCGCCCCCTGCCATCGGGCAGCATCACGTCGAATGCGGCTCGCCTGCTCGCTTATCTGGAATTTATCGCCGGAAATTTTCTGGCCGTGTTCATTTCTGATGCGGCATTTTTGATGGCGCTGTTTTTCACAGCGCTGATTTACTGGTATTCCGCCCGGCTGAAACGCATCGCGCTGTGGGGAAATCTGGCAGTCAGTTTGTCGACGGCGGCGGCGTTTGTTTATGGTGCGCTGGCGGTCGGAAATCCTGCTGCAGGAATTTTTCCGGCAATTCTGGCATTCCTGTTTCATTTCGCCCGGGAAATTATCAAAGATATGGAAGATGTGGCGGGTGATCAGATAAACGGTGCTGACACACTGCCCATCCGCTATGGTATGCGTCCGGCGATCCGGCTGGTGTGGGCCATTTTTGCGGCGCTGCTCATTGCGACAATCATCCCCTTTTCGCTGGGCGATTACGGGCGAATATATTTTTCGATAGTGGTCATCGGCGTTTGGCCGGTAATCGCGTTTGTATCCGTTCGCATTTTTCAGACAACGCAACCCGATGTTTTAAATAAACTTAGCAACTTGCTCAAACTGGATATGCTCATCGGTTTGATCGCACTTTTTTTTCGATAGCCCGCCAAATTTTTCCAGCGAAATTTCACTATCCGCAAAAATTTTCAGATCACAAAAATTAAACTTTTGATATTTCAAGTTCTTTTTTGTAATTTCTCAGCGATTAAAAAAGCGATATCCCGCCACGCGTTTGGCTGTTATCAAACGCAATTTTTTTACGGGAATTATCCGGATTTACAGTATAAAGGAGATGAAATTGGACATTTTTGACAAATGTTTGGAATTTACCAAAGCAACCGAATACCGTGACAAAGGGCTGTATCCCTACTTTATCCCGATTGCCGACAACCACGGTCCACGTGTGAACATGAACGGCAAAGAAATGCTCATGATCGGATCGAACAACTACCTCGGACTCACCAAAGATCCCCGCGTGGAAGAAGCCGCCATCAAAGCGATCGAAAAATACGGCACCAGTTGCTCCGGCTCTCGCTTTTTGAACGGGACGCTGGAATTGCACGTTGAAGCGGAACACAAGCTGGCAAAATTTATCGGCAAAGAATCGGCGTTGATGTTCACCACTGGCTACCTCACCAATTTCGGTTCCGTGTCAACATTGCTGGATCGCAAAAGTGTGATCATTTCGGATCGCACCAACCACGCCTGCATCAACGACGGCATTTTACTGGCGAAAGGCACATTCCCGAGCATCACGCTGAAACGATATCAGCACAACGATATGGATGATCTGGAGCGCGTCATCAGCACGGTTGACATCGACAAACCCAAGCTGATTGCCACAGACGGCGTGTTCAGCATGGAAGGCGACGTTGTGCAACTGCCGCGATTGGTGGAGATCGCCAAAAAATACAACGCGCGGTTGTATATTGACGATGCGCACGGCATGGGCGTTCTCGGCAAATCCGGGCGCGGAACGCTGGAACATTTCGACCTGATCGACGAAGTTGATTTGGTGACGACCACGTTCAGCAAATCGTTTGCATCGCTGGGCGGATTTATCGCCGGGAAAAAAGAAGTGGTCGATTTTATCAAACATTTTTCGCGAGCGCTGATTTTCGCGGCAGCAATGCCACCAGCAAATACCGCAGCGGTGATCAAATCGTTGGAAATCATCGAAACGGAGCCAGAACTGGTGCATCGCGTTCAGCACAACGGTGCCAAAATGCGTCGCGAATTTCAGGCGATGGGCTTCGATACCGGCGAATCCGAACACACGCCGATCGTTCCGCTGCTCGTCCGCGATTTCGACAAAACGCTGGCATTCTGGAAAGCGCTGTTCGATGCCGGCATTTACACCAATGCCGTTGTCCCGCCCGGCGTTCCGGCGGATCGTTCGTTGCTACGCACAACCTACATGGCAACCCACACCGATGCCGATCTCGATGAAGTGCTCGATCGCGTCAAAAAAATCGCCAAACAAATGGATATTATTTGATTTTACCCAAAATTACCCTTTTGGCAGATGGCCACCGGTTTACCACTGGTGGCTTTTTTTTGCCGGTGGGATTTCCGGGCGTGTTGTTTAAATCAATATTTTTGCTTAAATATTAGCCTGTTTGGGCAGGGCATCAACAAAAAATCGTGTATTGTTACCGTCAAAAAAGGAGGCTGCATTGGCAGGTAAAATTGACGTACGACCGGTGCAAACCAAAAAAGACCTGACGGCATTTATCAAATTGCCGTGGAAAATTTATAAAAACGATCCAAACTGGGTTCCCCATTTGTTAATGGATCGCAAAAAGTTTTTTAACAAAGATAAAAATCCGTTTTTCAACGAAAATCCGACCCAGCTCTTTTTGGCGTATCGCGATGGCGAACTGGTCGGCAGAATCGGGGCAATTATCAACAAATTGCATAACGATTACCACAAAGATAAAACCGGATTTTTCGGATTTTTGGAAGCAGTGGACGATCGCGACGTTTTTGAGTCGCTGCTAAACACTGCAAAAATGTGGCTTAAAGAACGTGATCGTGATTTGATGATCGGACCGATGAATCCCAGCACCAACGATGAAGTCGGTTTTCTCTCAGACGGATTCGATACGCCGCCCTATTTAATGATGACGCACACGCCGCCATATTACATCGAACAAATGGAAGCGCTCGGTTATGAACGCGCCAAAGAATTGCTGGCATACATGATTGCTTACGAAAATCTCACCAAAAATCCGAAGCTGGACCGGGTTGCCAACGCGATTGCCAAAAAATATCCGGTAAAGATTCGCAAAGTGGATATGAAAAATTTTCGCGCCGAACTGGAAGTTGTCCGGGAAATTTACAACGATGCGTGGGCACCGAACTGGGGTTTCGTTCCGATGACGCCGCAAGAATTTGATTATGTAGCGAGCGATTTTAAACAGATTATCAATCCCAACGTTGCATTCATCGGCGAATACGACGGCGAAGCGATCGGTTTTTTGCTGGCGCTCCCCGATTACAACCAGGTTTTCAAAAAGATTCGCAGCGGTCGATTGTTCCCGTTCGGGCTGTTTACTTTTTTGTTTAACAAAAGTAAAATCAACAGCTTGCGGGTGATTACCCTTGGCATTAAACAAAAGTATCAACCCTTTGGCATCGGCTCGCTGTTTTATCAGGAAATTATCAAAAATGCGGCGCCGAACGGTTTTAACTCTGCGGAAATGTCATGGATTTTGGAAGACAACGATTTGATGAACAAAGCAGCGCAATTATTGGGCGGTTACGTTCACAAACGATACCGGATTTACCAAACGGCATTATAACCAGCCAATAAAAAAAGGAACGCGACAGTCGCGTTCCTTTTTTGTATCTGCATAATTTTATTAAAATTAACTCAGTTGTTATAAAATATTTTATCAATCATTTCAGTTGCCGATTCGGGTGAAATAATTTCGTTTTTCCCCCATTGCACGCCATTCTGCATCAATTCTTCCAGACAGGTTGCCAACAATTGCTGAAAAGTATCGGCACCCAATTCCTGATGACAGGAAACCAGGTTTGCCAGCACTTTTTCGACCATTTGGGTTTGCTGATTTTTTTGGAAATAAAGCAAAATTTCAACCTGTTTGGCGATAGCGCTGGTATGGGTTTTCTGCTCAAATTCGATGGAACTGAGATTCCCCAACACCTGCGAAATATTGAAAAAATCGCCGGTTTCTTCAAACAACGGCAACGCGGTATTATAGCGGTTCAGCGCGCGTTCCCAGTCGCCCAAATCGTGGAACACATTTCCCAAATTGAAATTGACTTCCGCCATACCCTGAAAATCATTACTGGCTTCGAAATTTTTTAACGCTTCAACATAATGATGCCGGGCGATATCCCAACTTTTTTGGGCATGATAAACAAATGCCAACGAATTATGACAAAAAGCCATTCCCCGAACATTACCCAATTTGGTAAAAATATCCAACGCCTGTTCAAAACAGGGCACCGTTTTTTCCCAATCCAAATGCGCTTTGTAAATGTTGCCAATTTTTGAAAGCAACTCCGCAACGCCAAGCTGGTTGTTCAAATTTTCCTTCAGAGACATTGCGTTTCTATACATATCTATTGCGTAAGATAGATCTTCACGTTGTTGATAAATATCGCCAATTTCCTCAAAAATGCGGGCTACACCTGGCGATTCGCCCAACCGTTCATTAATGGCAAGCGCTTTCTCAAACAGCTCCAACGCGCGATCAGTTTCACCCATTTCCTGATAGACACGGGCAATTTGGGCAAAAATTTCGGCATATCTGCTTTCCTGTTTGGTATCGTGAAACAGCTCCTGCGCCTGATGGTAATTTTCCATCGCCAGTTCCCATTCCTTTTGGCGATGATGAATTTTTGCCAGCAATTCGTAAACCTCCGCCAATCCGGCGCGGTGTTCGTTTTCCTCAAAAATCTGGTGCGCATTTTGGAGATGAACCCGGGCATGCGCCAAATCGTTTAACTGCAGATAAATTGCGCCCATGTGTTGATATGCGGTAGCGAACGCAATCGGGTTGTTCAACTTCCGGTAATTTTCCGCGACTTGCTCGTATGTGTCAATTGCTTCGAGCCATTTTTTCTGCATCTCTTGCAATCTGGCAATTTCCATCAGCGTTCGTGCATTTCCGATGCGATCGCCGTGTGCGTTGCAAATTGCCATTGAGCGTTCAAAATAGGTTTGGGCATCCACAAGTTTGTGCTGCGCTTTTGCCAGTTGACCCAACTGATCCAGAATAATTTGTTCACCACGTGTATCTTTTATATCCTGAAAATATTCCAGCGAACGTTGGTAGTGATTATAGGCGTTCTGGCGATTTTCTTCGATCAAATAAACTTCAGCCAAATGCTGGTGGCAGGCTGCCAATCTGGCAATATTTTTTTCGCGCTGATACAGTTGCGCGGCTTCCTGCAAATTATGAGCGCTTTGGGTGGTGTTGCCTTTAAGTTTTGCGATTTGTCCGATATAAAACAGCGTTTCCGCACGGGTTTGGCTGTCGGTGTCCTCCTGCAAACAGGAAACCAGTGTCGTTTCAGCTTCGCCCCATTTACCCAACCGGAAATAAAGTATGCCGGTTCGCAGCTGTGCAGCTCTCTGCTCTTCAACGGTCTCAAGGGTCGGTAAACTCAAATTTTTCAAAAGGTTGAGTAAGTATTCGCATTGCTGAACCGTTAAATCCTCGATTTTGCTGATAGCGTTTATCAGCCCGATCGCATCTTCTTCACGTTCGGCAAAATAAAAATGCCCGGCACCCAATACCGCATCCCGGGAATCATTTTTGACGGAATAACGCTCGCGATACAATTGCCCGGCCTGATTGTGCAACGCCCGGCGAATGTGGTCATCTTCCATTTGTGAGTTAAAAAATGTTCGCAATGTGTCCGGCAAATTATAACGAACAGCCTGGTTATCGTATTCCAATAGCTGGAATTCTTCAACCAGTTCCTCCAGTTTTTCCTGAAAATCGCCACCCCCGATTTTATCGTAAACTGCCTTCAGGAAACGTTCCTCTTCGGGAATCTCGAAAATGCTCAACGCGGTGCAAAAACTGTTCAACCGGCTATCTGTGCGAGCAAAGCCTTCTTTTAATGCGTTAGCAACGTAATATGACAACTGAACTTCCTGAATTGCGGTGCCATCCGATTCGGGCATTTGTTCAACAAAGCGTTCCAGCTCGGTATCCGTATGCTGTTCATTTTGGAACCAGCCGCGGAAGATGAGCATCCGTTCCGGATTGCCGCAAAGCTTGCTCGCCAATTGCCGTGCCAACATTCGCGGCAGCGACAACTTCCACAAATCGCGCAATAGCGCGCTGCTTTCGGAAACTGCCAATCCGTCATATCGATAAAACGCGATATTTTGGTTGGTTTCGATCTCCGGCAAATCGCGATCCAGCATCAAAAATTTACCGCCGAATTCATCATTTTCGCTAATATTTTTCCAGCACAGTTGCACAAAATCCCGCAGGCGATAATCTTTTAACGCATGAATATCGTCCAGCACAAAAATGGTATCGGAAGCTGCAATTGCCGATGCAATTTCCGCCTCGTATCCCACAGCAGAGCCCGGAATTTGCAGTTCGGAAAACGCAGCAATACTTTTCAGAAACACATCGTAGGTTGAGTGGCTTTCGCTAAAACGGTAATAAAATACCTTCCCGATGGCGAGCGAGCGATTGAAAACCTGCTGATAAATATATGCGGAAATGAGCACCGATTTTCCCGAACCGGCAAAACCGGTGATAAACAACAACGGGTGTTCCGCCAGCAATGGTTCCAGATTTCGCAATCCCCGAACCGGGAGCGCATGCCGTTGCGGTTGCCAGTAAATCATTTGCGCCGAGCCGGGTTGTTTTGGTAAAATTGTATCAGGACGCTCTTCGGCAACCTCTTCTTCGGGCAAATTGGCTTTTTGTTTTGGCGGCGACGCTATTTTTGGCGGCGCTTTTGGAGCAACTTTTTTGGCAGGTTTTATAACGGGTTCCGAAGGAATCTCTTCAGGTTCATCCGGCAGCATGGAAAACAATTCATCAAATTCATCCACAAATTCTTTTTCACCTTCCGAATCGGCAGAAAGTGCTTCACCCAAATAGCGAGTCATCACCGTTGTAGCCAGTTTTTCATTTTTGGCGAGTTTTTCGCGGAAAGCATTCAGAAAATCCGGCACAATTTTTTCAGAATTTCCCAAGCTGATAACTTGCGAAAAGCGTTTCGCAAAATAATTATCCGGTACCGGCTTTCCGTCTTTTTTAAATTTGTTGATGATAATCGACAGCTTTTGGCGTTGAAGCGTTCGCAGCATCCGTTCTTTGGTTCGTCGGCTGCTCAAAATGCCTTCTGATGCAATATCGATGCTTTCGTAAAAGATACTCTCTGCGGCATCGATATCCGATTCGGGCATATCTTGCAGAGCGATATCGTACATCAAAGCGGCGATAACACTTTGAGAAATATTTTTTAAAACGGTAGATGCGGTTTGTAAATTTGAACTCATGACGTTCCCTGATAATTTTTCACTCAAATGGCAGAGCCGATTCTCTATTTTCTCAATTTCCAAACAATTTGGGTTTGTAAAGCGGATTCAGTTCACAAATCGGCAAATCAATTATTTAATTTAGTGCAAGTTTCATATTTGGTGAAAAAGTCAGGAAATCCGCACCGGTGCTTGATTTGTTGGGATAGGCGTGATAACTTTGCACGCCGAAATAAATGAGGCAGAAAGCTCGGGAAAATAATGAGAACCGTAGATTTACGCAGCGATACCTTAACCCGTCCAACGCCGGCCATGCGCGAAGCGATGATGACCGCAGAAGTGGGCGACGATGTGTTTGGCGAAGATCCGACCATCAACAAATTGCAGGATAAAATTGCCGAAATGACCGGCAAAGAAGCCGCGTTGTTTGTAACCAGCGGCACACAGGGCAATCAGGTTAGCCTGAACGCCCAAACCCGTCCGGGACAGGAAGTGATCTGTGATAAAAATTGTCACATCTTCAATTATGAATGCGGCAGCGCGGCAATGCTCGCCGGAGTACAGCTAAACGCTTTGGACGGCAAAAACGGGCTGCTGAACAAAACCATGATTGAAGCAGCCATCCGTCCGGAAGATGATCACTACCCCCAAACCGGATTAATTTGTTTGGAAAATACCCACAATCGCGGCGGCGGGAATATTTATCCCCTCGACGAAATGAGGTGCATTTACGAATTTGCGCAATCGCAGCAGTTACCGGTGCACCTGGATGGCGCACGGCTGTGGAACGCAACCGTTGCTACTGGCATTTCGCTGAAAGAATATTGCCAATATACGGATTCCGTATCCCTTTGTTTTTCCAAAGGTTTAGGTGCGCCGGTCGGTTCAATTGTTGCGGGTGATAAAGCGTTCATCCAGCGGGCGCATTTGTACCGGAAAGCCTACGGCGGCGGTATTCGTCAGGGCGGTATTTTGGCAGCGGCGGCGCTGCACGCCATCGAGCATCAGTTGCCAAAACTGGCGGAAGATCACCGGCGGGCAAAGGCATTTGCAGAAGCGCTACACCAAATGTCCGGCATTCATGTGCCGCCGGAAACTGTGGAAACCAATATTGTCATTTTCGAAGTTGACCCTAAAAAAATTGATGCTGCGGATCTGGTTCGCCAGTTGCAGGTGAACGGTGTGCTGATGTTCCAGTTTGGTCCAACCCGGATTCGCGCGGTAATGCATCTGCACATAACCGACGAAGATGTGGCGTTTGCGCTACCTGTTTTTCGAAAAATACTGGCATAATCCTAACCGGTTTTTGACTTCTGAATCTATTTAATTTGATGAGTCATTTACCTTTTGTAATATGTGCCGATATTAAATTTTTATATAACTTGAGATAAGCCAACGGTATTTGGGTAGCGAATTATCACTTTGTGATAACAAATCTGGGATTCCTGCAAATTCAGAAATCCCCAGATTTTCCGGTTCGCAAACACCAAATTATCGATGCGAAACGCTGACAAAACAAAAAATCGAATGTTTTTTTCATATAATTTTTAACAAATTATTATCCATTATAAGACTATGAAAATATTGATAATAGGTGCGGGTGATATTGGGTTTCAACTCGCCAAACGCCTTTCTGTCGAACATGATATCATTCTAATCGAAAATGATCCCAACCGCGTGAAACGCGCCAGCGAACAACTCGATGCGTTTGTCATCGAAGGCAGCGGAACCAGTATTTCCACCCTTCGGGAAGCTAATGTTCAGTCCTGCGATGTGGTCGCTGCGATGACAAACCGGGATGAAGTGAACCTGCTCAGCTGTCAGATCGCCAAAAAAATGGGTGTCGCAACAACCATTGCCCGGGTGCGAAATCCGGAATTCGATCTGCAGGATTTCCCCCTTTCGCTGAAAGATTTGGGCGTAGACCTGATGGTGCATCCTGAAAAGGAAACCGCAAACGCCATCAGCCGGTTGATCCGGCAATCCAATTGCACAGATGTCATCGAATTTGAAGAGGGCAAAATTCAGGTTTTGGGCATCCGGATGGAATCCAACTCCCCGGCGTTGCGGGTGCCGCTCAAAAATCTGGGTCAAAATTTCAGCCAACTGAATTTGCGGATTGTGGCCATCAACCGGAAGGAGCAAACCATCGTTCCGAAAGGCGACGACGTGTTGATTCCCGGTGACCAGATTTTTGTGGTGAGCGATCCAAACCACACCGCCAAATTTCTGGACATGATTGGCAAATCGAACACCAAAATTCAGGATGTGATGATTCTCGGCGGCGGGCTGATCGGGCAATTTTTGGGAAAAATGTTTTCCGGCAACATTCGCACAAAAATCATCGAAAGCAATCAGGAAAAATCCGTGATGATTGCCGATTTGCTGCCGCGCTCGCTGATTATTCATGGCGACGGCACCGATATCGATCTGCTGGCGGTGGAAGGACTGATGGATATGGACGCATTCATAGCTGTTACCGGGAACGACGAAACCAACATTATTTCGACACTTGTGGCGCATCACCTGCGCGTGCCGCGAACCATTGCGCTCGTCAACAAAACGGATTATTTGCCCATCACACCAACCATCGGATTGGATGCGGTGGTCAGCAAGCAGTTGCTGACGGTTAACGCTGTGCAGCGCTTTATTCGCCACCAGCAAATTGCCGCAATTGCAAATATTCCCGGTGTCGATGCCCATATTGTGGAACTTGTTGCGGCGTCCGGTTCCAAAATTACCCGCAAACCGCTGCGGGATATTTCTTTTCCGCGAAACGCGATTGTCGGCGCCATTTTACACGGAGAACAAGTGACCATCCCCAAAGGTGATACGGAAATCGAGCCGGGTGACAAAGTAGTTATTTTCTCAACGCCATCCGCATTATCGAAAGTCGAAAAATTATTTAAATAAACCGGTTCCCAAATGCATTATTCCAGTGTCATTTACATTCTTGGTCTGTTGATGATGTTCCTTTCGGGCAGCATGCTCATTCCCGTGCCGTTTTCGCTGTATTACGGGCAAACGGATTATTTGTCATTGCTCAGCGCAGCGGGTATTACCTTTGGCGTCGGGTTTGCGGCTTACCGCTTGAGCAAATTTCGCGATGATCTCCGCCCGAAAGAAGGCTTTGCGATTGTGGCATTCAGCTGGATTTTTCTCTCCTTTTTCGGTTGCCTGCCGTTTGTTTTCTCCGGAACAATCCCCTCTTTTACCGATGCATTTTTTGAAACGATGTCCGGATTCACCACAACCGGGGCAACGATTCTCACCCAAATTGAAGGCATGCCCGAAGGCGTTTTGATGTGGCGCAGCCTTACCCACTGGATCGGCGGAATGGGCATCATCGTGCTGTCGCTGGCAATTCTGCCCTTTTTGGGCGTTGGCGGCATGCAGCTGTTTAAAGCCGAAGTTCCCGGTCCGGTTGCGGACAAACTGACACCGCGCGTAACAGAAACTGCCAAAATTTTGTGGGGTGTTTACCTCGTTTTTACCGCTGCCCAAACCGTGCTGCTCATGTTTGGCGGCATGAATTTATTTGAAGCGCTATGCCACGCATTCGGGACACTTGCAACTGGCGGCTACTCAACCCGGAACGCCAGTGTGGGTGCATACGGCAGCGCATATATCGATTATGTGATCATCCTGTTTATGCTGCTGGCAGGCACCAATTTCGCGTTGCACTACCGTTTTTTGCGCGGCGATTTTAAAGTATATTTCAAAAATCCGGAGTTCCTGTTTTACATGGCGATCATCGGATTTACGGCGTTGCTCATCTGCATCAATAATTTTATCGCGCTGGATACGGGCGTGGAAAAAACCTTTCGCGACAGCCTCTTTCAGGTGGTTTCCATTTCCACAACAACCGGATACGGCACCGCAGATTACGAACAGTGGCCGTTCGCATCGCAAATGATCCTCTTTTTTCTGATGTTCGGCGGCGGCTGTGCCGGCTCCACTGCCGGTGGCATGAAAATGATTCGCATTTACGTGCTCACCAAATTCGTTTATTCGGAAATAGTGCGGCTGCTCCATCCCCACGCGGTGGTTCCGGTGCGCGTAGGCAAAACGATTATCAACCGGGATATTCTGATGAATGTCTTCGGATTTTTCAATTTATACATTATCATTTTCACGTTGAGCGTTTTCGCAATGTCGCAACTGGGGCTCGATTTTTCATCCGCATATGGCGCGGTTGTTGCAACGATGAGCAACATCGGTCCGGGTTTGGGCAGCGTTGGTCCGACGGATAATTTTGCGCACATTCCCACTATCGGTAAATGGCTGCTTTCTTTTTTAATGATGATGGGTCGCCTGGAGTTATTTACGGTTGTCATTCTTTTTTCACCATCGTTCTGGCGAAAATAAACGCGTGGCATCTATTGAAAAAATTTACAACTACGAACCGGTTTTCCGGTAAAGCATTAACCAAAAGCGTTGACGAGGGGTTATGAAAATTAGTCCAAAAAAGTTAGCAATTATGGCTGCCGGCGGTCCGGCTCCCGGCATAAACAGCGTTATTGCAGCAGCTACTATTCGAGCATCGCTGGAAGATATTGACGTGTTGGGCATTTTGGATGGCTTTAAATGGATCATGCGGGGCGATATTTCGCATGTGCGGCCGCTGCATATCGATACTGTCAGCCGGATTCACTTCCGGGGTGGATCGTATATCGGCATCGCGCGTGATAATCCAACCTACGATCCCAAATTAATGGAACAAACCGTAACCTCGCTGCTGCGACTGGATGTGGACAAGCTTATCACCATTGGCGGTGATGGCACCGCATACACAGCCGCAAAAATTGAGGAGATCGCCAACGGGCGCATTAAAGTTGTGCATGTGCCCAAAACGATCGATAACGATCTCGATTTACCGCATGGTTTATCCACCTTTGGCTATCAAACCGCGCGGCATCACGGCTGCGAAATTATCAAGAATCTGATGGTGGACGCTCACACAACCTCTCGCTGGTATTTTGTGGTTTCGATGGGACGAAAAGCGGGGCACCTCGCATTGGGCATCGGAAACGCTGCGGCAGCAACCATTTCGCTGATCGCGGAAGAATTCAACGGACCCTATATTCGATTGCAACACATCGTCGATATTCTGGCCGGATCGATCATTAAACGGTTGAGCTACGGCCGTCGCGATGGCGTCGCCATTTTAGCCGAAGGGCTGGTTGAGCATTTGCATCCGGAAGATCTGGAAAAATATTTTCAGGTAAAGCGCGATCCGCACGGAAACATCAAATTGGGGCGGGTCAATTTTGGCGAAGTGCTGCAACAGCAGGTTGAATATTTGATGTCCGAATTTCGGGTGGATACCACCGTCGTGTCCAAAAATATCGGCTACGAATTGCGCTGCGCAGACCCGATTCCGTTCGATATGGAATATACCCGAAACCTTGGCTCGTGTGCGGCAGAGCATATTCTCAACGGCGGCAACCGGGTGATGGTCAGCATCGAACGCGGGCACTTCCGCCCTCTCCCGTTTGAAGAAATTATGGACAAAGAAACCGGTCGGGCGAAGATGCGGATGGTGGATATCACCTCCGAAGCTTTTGCAACGGCACGCCGCTACATGATCCGGCTAAATGAAAAAGATTTTGCCGATCCCCACGCTATTGCGAAATATGCGGCAACTTGCGGTGTTTCTATCGATGATTTTGAAAAGCGCTTCAGACATTTGATCGACGATGACAAATTCCTGAAAATAAAAAATGCCAAACGCAAAACAACAAAAAACAAAACCAAAAAATCCGCAGATGCAGCAGGCGAATAATTAAAAAGAATAGAGAAATCCCAGATTGAGCAGCGTGTTGCGGGAGTCATTCCGCAGCTCGCTGCGGTCCTGATCGTTATCGTAATTGGCGAACGTTTGCAATTGCAGTGACGAAGTGAGCGGCACCCAACCGATCAGCATCAGCGAGTGAATCCTGCGATCGGAATAATAGCTGTCCAAAAATGTTTCTGCGTCCACATTCGGATAATCGCGCCAACTCAATTCATAAACAAGACTTAACATAAGCCCCTGATTATTCAGCACTTCCAGAGACAAAGTAACACCTTTCGAGTGATAATCACCTTCTTTGGCAAAGTCAGCTTCGGCTGCATCATCCACCGAATGCACCTGTTTTTCCCAGAAAAATCCCGCACCAAATGACTGAAAATTGCTCAAATAATATTTCGGCAACACCCGCAGGGAAAAATTATCGAAATCGGGCATCACGCTATCGGCAATTTTATTCCGGCGGAACAGCGCGTCCAACCGGCTTTCAACGCCCCATTTTTCACCCGTTCCAAATTCTGTTTCAATTTCCGGCTGAAATTCCCAATAGCGATTTTCGTAATCGGTTTCGCCGGTCTGGTTTTTGAATCTATATTGCGTTAGTTGCAGCGTCGCATCCAGATAGCGGTTGTAATGTGCCAAATACCGATATCCGCCCGAAAACCGGTTCTGGCTGTACCCGTAACCGTCCGATTCGCGGTAAAATGCTGGCGACCAGCTCAGTCGGAACGATTGCCCGGCAGCAATTACCGGTTCGAAAAAGAACGTTCCGGAAGCAGAAATGATATTATTTTCGGGGATATCCGTGGCTGTATTTTGGGAAAACCATTTGTATCGGGCACGTCCGGAAACATACCATCGGCGGCGCAAATCCATCGGTTTTCCGAACAAAATTTGCAACCGTTGATCCAGAAAATCACTGCCAAAACCGTTTTGGGGATGATAAAAACTGTGATCCGTTTCCAGCCGGAACAACTTGCTGCCGTTTCGCCGCTCAAAACTGGCAAATGCCTGAACCGATAAAAATGTGTCGTCCAGCCGGAATCGCTGGCTTAACGAAAGATTTCCTGCGCCAAATTCAAACGGCTGGAACCAGTTGAAACTGACATACGGGCTGCGCAATTCATCCGTCAAAACGCTGTCGTTTTCCAGAAACGAAACCTCAAATTCCTGTTGGGAATAATCGATGCCGCTTTCGATTTCGAAACGGGGTTGCAGCTTTGCTGCGATTGGCGAATAATTTCCGGCATCATTTTCTAACGATGTAACATTCTGTTTTTCCGAAACTTGCGACAATTCCGGTATCGCAAACATATCAATAATTGTTTCCAAAACGGTGTTCGCAGCGTCCCAGTTTTGTTCTGCCGCAAGTGACTCTGCATCCGATACCATCTGCGCAATTAAACTGTCGGGATCGTCGGCAGTCATTTGTAAATTTTCGATTTGCAGCAAATTGGTGAGATAAATGGTGTGTTCAATCGCATCGTTTGTGCTGCCGGATTGCTGCGCGAATACCGGTATTCCAATCGCGAAATACAACAGCATCAGCATCCATTTTATACATTCGCGCATAATTTATCCCGCATCAAATCCACAAATTTTTGGAAAAAACCGTTCCCAAATTTGCATTTGGGAACGTGGTTCACATTTGAAAATTTAGGCAGAACAAGGGCAAATCTATCACCTGTTCAACTTCAATATTAACAAATTGTTAATCAATTTCTGCAACCCGGTATGGCAAACTCCAGACCATCGAATTGTATGGGAAAACGGTTGCGTCGTCATCGAAAATAGTGCCGTTGTCGATCACATCGAACGCCGCATGATACACATGTCCCGGACGCTGATTGATCGTCCACGATCCCACATAAATTTGCGCACCGTTTACCGGATCTGTGCCGGTATATTCAAATCGGGCGCGGGCGTGATGGCGTAAATTGATGCCGTAATGCAGCAACACTGTTTCGGTTGCGCCGTTGCCCATATCCACCGGGTTTGCCGTTAAATTGTTCAATTTGATCTGCACAGTTATGGTTTCACCCGGCACAACTGTCGGTATTTCGTTACGTGAGTTCAAAAATGTTTGCAGTGGATTGGTGATGAGTAAATCCAGCCCGCGATCGCTGGTAATGTGCGTTTCCAAAATATCGATGGTGGTTTCCGGCCGGCTTTCGCCCTGCCCGAACGAAACGGCATCGAGCTGCCAGCGCATTCTACCGGTATCCGTTTCGCGTTTCACAAAAATGGCGTTGCGATGGGTAGCGTGATTTAATCGTTTGCGGTGAATCATCGCCTGCCGGCCTGTGCTATCGGCGTTTTTTTCGAAAATTACAAATTGCCCGGTGAACAGCCGGTGAACAGCAACCAACGCAGTATCTTCGGAGATCCGTCGGAAATCACGGATTGCGCGGCGCGGCTGTGGATTGAAACGGCGTCCGAATCGCCAAACAGAGTCTATCGGCGCTGTCACTTTGCCCATATTGTTATCAAACGTGCTGAAACCGTCGTACATATTATCTTCGTTGCCGTCGTCAACCAGCGCGTCAAACAGCAACTCATTTTCATCCGATACCGCTAATTCTTCGATCGTCGTTTCATCATTTTCCAGCGAGGCTATCGGGGAGTTTCCGTCCTCCTCACAGGCTGTCGCTGCTAATAATAGGAAACCGATTGTGCTTAAAATTATCGATAAACGTTTCATTTTATCCTCCTGATCCATGGTGTTGTGGTTTTATAAAAATCACTCACAACTTGCGGGCCCGGCAAATTATGGCAATACGTTAAATTTAATGTTAATAATTAGTTAAAGCCTAATTTTCGGTTAACATTCGGGTGCCCAATCGGGTGAGTTCCCGGCAAACAAGCAACCGGTTTCGACGGAAAGCCGTTTCCGCCATTTGATACAATTGACGGGCATTTTGGAATGTAACCCCAAATACAGCGTCGTTCGCACCGCGATCCTGCAATCGATCGAGCATTTGTTGAAACCGCAGCAAATCCTCCTGAACAACAGCCGATGCGATGTCGCTATTCGTTTGTTCCAATTGCAAACGATTATAATGCAGCACCAGTTTATTCGCGATATTCAAAAATTGCGCTGCCCTTCCGTAATCGCCGGCGGCATATGCCTGCTCCGCTACCGCGAAATTCCGTTCTGTCATTTCTGCAAAAGCGTTGTTTTCGTCCCAATTTGCGGACTGGCTGCGCATTGTGATCACATTTTCGCGGGTTCGCTCAACTTGCTGTTGCAATTGTTCCGGCTGGCTATCCTGCTGATTTTCGAGCAATCGGTACAACCGGACAATCATTTGATTGGCAAAAAACAGGTTCCGGCGCGCCTGAACAGTTTTGCCCTGATTAAGCAACATTTCGCTCCGGTCTGCCAACGCAGATGCCCGTTGATAAATAGTTTCAGCAGCAGGTAATTCGTTATTTTGCAACATTTCGCGAACCTGGCTGAGAGCATAACGCAGCGATTGCAAATCGAGTTGTAACTGCTCGTCGTCGGTTTGCGGCATTTTCTCAACCGATTCCAGCAAGCGATACAGCACCCGGTTTATGCCGGCCAAACGCTGTTGTGCTTCGCTGAAATTGCGCTGTTCAAACAGCCGTTTTACGGTTGTCAATTCCGCTTCTGTCGATTGCAGCAACCGTTTTTGGGTTTCGTCACTGTTGTTTCCGTCGAGTTTTGCGCGAATTTGCGATATCAACAATTCTGCATCGAGAAACGATTGGCGAATTCGCTCGCCGGAATTGCGTTTGTCAGTTGTGCGATATAATTGGATGGATTCTTCCGCAAAATGCAGCGACAACCGGTAATATTCGATCGCAGAAAACGATTGCCCTTCGCGAAAGAGGCTGTATGCCCGTTGCCGGAAATACTTCGCACGATTGAGTAAATACAATGCTTCATCAATTTGCTGTTGCTGAACCAGTTCCTCTGCTTCCTGAATTTTTTGATCGAGCTGCTCCTGATATTTGAATTTCAGCACAGGGTTATCCTTCAGCAACATTTCGATCTGGCGAAGTGCTGCAAACGATTCCCGGATCCGCAGCCGCGCCATAACAGGTTTGTTTTGCGATGCCAACTGCTCAGCTTGCTGATAATTATTTCGTGCATCATTCAACAAATTGTCGATCCGGTTCCGGGTATCATTGATATTCGTAGCCGGCAGCAGCCGTACAAACGCCTCTGTTCGTTCAATGGTCGATTGTAATCTGCTCAGTTCGTTTTCCAGCCCACGTTGTTGCGCACTCAGGCTCCCAACGCAAATCAGCCAGATCAAACCCAATCCCAACAAAAAATGATGTTTCATAAAAGTAAACATTTAGTAATTCCTTCGCTATCCCACATCAACTAGAACAAATGATATGCCAAAATATCACGAATTCCCGAAATCAAATAAATACAGTAGTTTACAATCGACAAGAAATCATGCAATAGATGATTAGCATCGGAAAGTGTACCGCACGGTGTACCGTTTGGTACATTCAAGATAATATTCAATATCGGGATAAAAATGGGGGGAATACAAATTGCGGCCAAAAAATTAATTTGACCGCAATATCTTCGTTCAATGGGGTGATTAAAAACAGTGCTGTTTAAAGATCGCCTAACAGCCGTTTGAGTGTTTCATCCATTTCGGAATCCAACTCAACTTCAATCTCTTCGCGGGTGCCGTCGAGAAAGTAAATTTCAATGAGACGATGCTCTGGCGTCCAATTTTCTGTTGGATCTGCATCGTCAAATTCGTCGTACATGCTGTAATCGACTTCGTCAAAATCTTCATAGATCAAGTAATCAACCTGCTCATGATCTAATTCCAGCATTTCGCATACTTCTTCAAACACCGCTTCGTCGCGACTGACGACCTTGTGGTTCATGCGATCTGGAAATTCCATACATATTCTCCTGCTTAAAAATACTTATATCTAAATATCAATTATTGATTGATAGCCTTCGAAATAACATCAAAAAACTTAAGTAAAATGTGAAACTGATTACTGAATTCGTGGGTATTATAAGAAAAAAAAAACCAGAATCAATGATAAAATAACTTCAATTAAAAAAAAATTTCTTGCCGATTTCATTCATATTCAGCTACTTTTACCGTCTGTAAAATCCGCCGCCAATATTCAATCCCGGATCCTTGTTTCCGGAATTTACCCACACATCCGAACAACCATAAACGGAGAATAAGCATGACTTTACACCGTATACTTTTTGGGCTGATGTTGTTATCGGCGATGGTTTCTGCGCAGTCAATTTTTTTTAAACCCATTGCGGCATATTATTTACCGCGCCTAACCGATGTAAATATGAGAATCGAAGATGCTATTGATGATTTCAGGGATAATAGTGGTCTGCCACTTCCGACCGCTGCAACATTTGGCAACAAAGTTATTTTTGGCGGTGAAATCGAATATCATCTCAGCGAAGATTATTTCGGAACAATCCAATTGATGTTTTACAACGACGATGCTGATACACGTTTTAAATCCACATCCCCAACACCGATTCAGTTTGACTACCTCCGGGATATTTCCATGGTTGATGTGAAAGTCAATTTTCACCAATATTTCAGTTACAGCTCCTGGCGGCGTTTTAATAAATACTTTGGCATCGGCGTTGGTATAATGCAAGTGAGCGCAACATCAGAAACGGTTTACATTGCCGACAATAACTCTCTAATAAATACAACCGGAGAATTTTCCGGAACAACCCTATCTGCCTCGGGTTATTTTGGCGGAGAAATCCGACTGGCGCCGGCTTTTAAATTATGGGCGGAGGGCGGTTATCTGGTTGGAAATCCCGGACGTATGGATGGTAAAGTACGCACACTCGAAACCTCCGGTAACGTTGATACAACGTCAGAATCGTCGTTCGATCTTTCCGGTTTTTTTGTGCGCGGTGGCATCGGCTTTGCTGTCCCATTTCTGAAATAAGAAGCAAAAAATCATTAAACTTTTCAAAAAGAATTTCGAGTATTATAACACAAGCGGGGATTGATTCTTGGGTAAATTATAAGTATAAAAAAATGTCTTTCAGGCATTTTGGATCTATCAACATCTTGTGTTTTTAAGGAGTTTTAAATTATGCAGGGAATTTCGATAGATGTAAACCTGGTTCACTTTATGCTGGTCATTATGGTCGTTATGTTGGTAATCCAGGCTTATGTTTTGATACGCATACGCAACGTTTTACAAGCTGTCGCAATGAATTTTGATTCGATCATCTATTTTCTGCGGCGCTTTTTGAACCAGAAAGAAAAAGCAAAAACTGAAGATACAGAAAAAATACAAATGGCAAAAACCTGCCAGTTCTGTAAACACAGATTGGCATATATCAACACCAGCCAAACCAGCGAGAACGAAGAAAATTTTTATTATCGCTGCGGATTGCGCAATATTAACGTTGCATTAAGCGACTCATGTGTGCATTTTGAAAAAGATCAATCGACACCCATCGATGATAACAATGATTTAGAATCCTGATTTATCTGAAATTAGGGGGGCGTTGCCAGTAAATTGTTTAGCCTCCTCCAGGCAATGTCCCTCATTTTTTTATTCACTCCGACAAATTTCCGCAACCACTTCCCCACTATCCATAGCAAATGCAAACGCCATTCTGGATGTGTTGTGAGCAAATGCGTATTCGCCAATTGCGTTAATTGCAATCACTCCACCTAACCCGTTAAAACGATTGTGCAACCGCTCTATCGCTTGTTTTGCGGCGATCATTGGCGATAAATTTCCAAATGCATCACAAGTTTTCAGACATAAATGGGATTGCATAATGGATTCTCCCCAACCGGTTGCCGACGCTGCGCCGGATAAATTATCTGCAAAAACGCCGGCACCGTATATCGGCGTATCGCCAACGCGTCCGGGCAATTTCCGGGGTGTCCCGCCGGTAGAAGTTGCGCCGGCCAGATTCCCGAAAACGTCCATCGCAACAGCACCAACTGTGCCCATCGGTGGCTTTTCAAATGGCTGTTTGGTGCGAAAATCGGGATTTTTTGAAATTTCGTTAAAATATGTCAACTCGCGTTCGGTCAACAATTCTGCTATCGGCGTTTCAACGATGCCCATTTGTTCTGCAAAGCGTTGTGCACCGCTGCCAACGAGCATGCAATGCTCCGTTTTTTCCATCACCAATCGGGCCAAGCTGACCGGATGCAACAGATTTCGCACTGCCGCAACCGCGCCAAATTTCAACGCGGCGCCATCGGCGATAATCGCATCCAGCTCAATTTCTCCGATTTCATTCAGAAACGCACCGCGTCCCGCATCAAATGTCGGATCAGCCTCTAACAAGTTGACCGCTTTTTCAACCGCGTCGAGCGCGGAAAGCCCGTTTTGCATTTGCGGGAAAATGGATTTCACCGCATTTTTCACACCATTGATGTGGGCATCCACATATTCATCGGGAATGCTCCATGCGCCGCCGTGAACAATTAATCGCGGCTCAGCGGTACTCCGGGCGCCATCGATTGGATTATGGAACTTTTTCATAAATTTTGTCGCTAATTAACGTTAGGAAACTGTTGATCGCATTATTTTAACTGCACGAATTGCGTAAAAAATAACCATTGACTCATGCGTTGGCAATCATTATAATCGAGTCGATATTTAATTGCAATCCGGAAACAGTGCTATCACAATTGCAGTAAAGAATGTTGCAAAGATGATCGCCAAAAGCACTGATTTTGAACTTGCACTGAGAAAGGAATTCATGAGCACACAAAACGACATACCCCGCGAAGAAGTTCAATTGTTGGAAAATCTGACCGATTTGAACAGCCAAATTCTTTCAGAAATTCATAAAGTGATTGTTGGACAGCAGGAAGTTATCGAACAGCTGATCATCTCGCTGTTTTCGCGCGGCCACTGTTTGCTAGTCGGCGTGCCCGGATTGGCAAAAACGCTGCTCATCAACACTCTTGCGGATGTGCTGGATTTAAAATTCAGCCGCATCCAGTTCACTCCGGATTTGATGCCGTCGGACATCACCGGCACAGAAATCATCGAAGAAGACCGGTCAAGCGGAAAAAAAGCGTTCCGTTTTATCAAAGGACCCATCTTTGCGAACATCATTTTGGCGGATGAAATTAACCGAACCCCGCCAAAAACGCAGGCTGCGCTGCTCGAAGCGATGCAGGAACACAAAGTTACCAGCGGCGGCGAAGATATGCGGCTGGACGAACCGTTTTTTGTGTTGGCTACCCAAAACCCGATCGAACAGGAAGGCACGTATCCGTTGCCGGAAGCACAGTTGGACCGTTTCATGTTCAATTTGTGGATTGATTATCCGAGTTTTCAGGAGGAAATGGATATTGTGAAAGCCACAACCGGCAACTTCCGTCCGGAACTGAAAAAAGTGATGAATGCGGAACAAATTATCGCCAGCCAGAATGTGTTGCGTAAAATTCCGGTGGCCGATAATGTGATCGAATATGCTGTAAAATTGGTGAACCTCACCCGCCCGAGTTACGCTAACGCGCCGGAATTTGTCAAAAAATGGATCAATTGGGGCGCCGGACCGCGGGCATCGCAATATTTGATTTTGGGTGCCAAAACCCGTGCGGCTTTGCAGGGACGTTATACGCCATCCGAGGCAGATGTCCGCGCATGCGCTATTCCAGTGTTGCGGCACAGGATCGTCACCAATTTCAACGCCGAAGCCGAAGGTGTCACCACGATGGATGTGGTTAAAAAGCTTTTTGAGCACATCAAATAATTTATATGTTGATAAATAAAAAAAGGCGAACAAGTTGTTCGCCTTTTTTATTTCACCAAACCTGCACTTCCCCAAACTAAATATTTACATTAATTTATCGGTATCGCCAGTGTAATGTGATGGGTCAACACATGAGCCTCCTGCAACGAGAGCGAACCGGCTGGTGCCAAAATAATATCGCTGGTATCAAATTCCGCGCGGGAGACGAACATGTTGCCAAATGCCAAACCCGGCTGTCCGGTGCCGACGGTTACTTTTGCCGTATAGCCAATTTCGACCGTCGGGAAATGCCAGCTTAGCCCAATTCGCGGTGACCATTCCGTCCAGCTTTCCCGCTGTGACCGGGAAAACGGCACCACATAATTGTCCTGATCCAGCCAATATTGATACTGCAAAATTTCAATCCCGATCTGGAATCCGAAAACATTGTTTATCGGGTGTTGCTCCAGTCCCATCCTGAAAATCCAGTTGGTAAATTCAAAATGATTCTCGACCGTTTTATTGCCCGCAGAAATGATCGTGCCAATGCCGGAAATCATTTCGCTTTCCGCATTTGCCCATGTATGGCTCCAAACCGGTTCAAAAATGAGATCGATGCCGAAGCGTACCGGCGCAAAATCCCGGGAGATGCCCACGCCAAAATTGAATGCCCAGGTGTTACCGGGATCGCGCGGAATGTTCATAATTTCATAATTGGGAATTTTGGGGTGATCTTTGTAATTCGCTGTGAAAATGCCACCGATATTCCACCCCGTTTCGCGGTTGATCGGCTGGCGATACCCCAAATGCAAACCCATCGTTCGGGTAAGATCACGGTTATGGACGGTTATATCCTCAAAATTTTGGTACCCGAAAATCGGGTCCGGATTCGCCCACCAGTAGGGATATTTTGCATCTTGTGTCATATCGTAAGTGTGATAAAACAACACTGCCTCCATTTGCCGTGACGGACGATCACTCAACAATCCCAGCCGCATGTCCCATACTTTTCCCGATTGTTCCACACTATTGCTGTTGGCATACAAAAATTCGGTACCTTCCACAGCTTTGAGCCCGGAATATGCGATGCCCAACCCCAGAGCAGTATTTTCAGAAATTTGTTTTCCCAAAAAGCCTTGTGCATAAAAATTGTGCCGCTGTTTGTTACGTAAAGCGCTGCCGTCAACAAACGAATTTTCGATCCAGGGTCCCCAAAAAAAGGTTTGTCGGGGCGGTTCTTTCATTTGCTGGACACTGAGCATCACGCCGCCAAAAATGTTTTTGTGCCGCACCATCACGCCCAACGGCATGGTAAGCGCGCTGCCGTTTTCATCGGATATGTTGTAATAAGTAGGCGAGCTAAACAATTGTATTTTTTGAATCTGTGCACCTTTCGCGGGGTTTACAAACGGATCAGAATAGGGATCATCCAACGCAATTGCAACCCCACCAATGCCCAAATTTTTTGTTGGTGAAACCAACCCCTGATCTCCGGTGGCGACAGGCACCGTTTTCAACCCGATAAACTGTGCATTTACAATTCCCGTGAACAGACAAATTGCCCCCAACGCCAGCCATTTTCGCAAATAACGCATCACAATCTCCTTTTCAGCCAATCACCGATTTATCAATTTATACTGCATCATTTGCAATTCTCCTGCCAATTTTAAATTATGAAAAAATGCCTGAAAATTGAGATTTTATGGGAGAAATTGACTCATTTTTATTGAATGGTCTTGGATTCCGTTATCAATTTTTCGAAACAGATTCAAATTTTCGAATAGAAAATTTATGGATTTGGAATTCACTTCTGGCGTTTTGCTTATTGGTTGATTACTTGATTTTCACTAAATTTGCAAATATATTGCAAAACTAATTTGCCCCCCGGAAACAAAACGGGATAAGCTCCGCGAATAGGCGGTTTACAAAAAATCGATATCTGGAAGTATTATGTTGAAAATTTTTGGTCAAACCGATGTTGGGAAAGTACGAAACAATAATGAAGATCACTTTTTGGTGATGCAAACCACCAGCGACAGTATCGATAAATTACCCCAAATATTCGCAGTCCCAACCACTGTTTCACCAGCAATTTTGATGGTTTCCGACGGAATGGGTGGTGCGGCAGCGGGCGAAGTTGCCAGCTTGATGGCAGTAAATACGGTTGCCGAGTGGTTTAAATCATCTGAAAATGAGTTCTCCGATCCCATTACAGCCATCGATGATGCGTTACAGCAGGCAAACCGAAATATAATCGAATATGCGAAAACACATCAGGGAAAATACGGGATGGGTGCAACCGGAACGCTGGCGGTTGTTTTTGGTAAACGACTGGTGATCGGACAGGTTGGTGATAGCCGTGCCTACCTCATTCGCAATAACGCAATCCGGCAACTCACCCGCGACCAATCTTTTGTGAATCAATTGGTTGAAGCAGGCAAAATTACCGAAGAAGAAGCCGAAATTCACCCGCGCCGCAACATTATTTTGCAGGCATTGGGAAACGAGGAAAAACTTGACGTCGTGATTTCTGAGGAAGAATTACAATCCGGCGATAAATTGCTGCTTTGCAGCGACGGATTAAGCGGGATGATTCCCAAAAATGAGCTGCTGGAAATTGTTACCGCTTCTTCCGATATAGCCAGCACAACTGCGCAACTAATTCAACGGGCGAATGAATTGGGTGGGATTGACAATATTACGGTTGTATGCGCAAGCTGGGATGACGAAACAGCATAATGGCGGCAAAAAAAACGGGGGTCAACAATCAACCCCCGATGTGAATAGGTACTCCTTAGTTTACAGCTCCCCGAGATATTTCTCAATTATCACATAAAAGTAAAGAGCCGTTGAGATTATTATTTTTCTCAAAAATAATTTATTTTTTCATTTTTTGCGAATAAAAAAGGCGCTAAAATAGCGCCTTTTAACATCAGTAAAAACAATTATTTGATACAGTTACTATCTATCCAATGGAATCCCCGGTCCACGATAAAATACCGGTTTTTTAGAATTTCATTGAGTAAAATTGCGTTACGTAACGAATCGGTATCTTTCAGCAAGTTACTCAAATTGGATCTTTTTTGCCGGTTGAAACTGTAATTCCTGATGTTAACATTTCTTCCAGCTCTTGCTGTTTTGCTTTTTCTTCTGCTAATTGCCGCTTTTTTGCTGCAATTCCTGCAGCGATTGCTCGGCGTAGCCACCTTCGGCCATCGATGCAGCTTTGCGTTGAGCCTGTTTATCAACCGGCTTCTCAACTGGCTCTTGAACGACAACAGGCTCCGGTTGCTGATGCTCCCTTTCCAGCTTTTCGGCTTCTTCTATCCAGCGTCGCAAAAATCCGGAAGGTGTTCCCGGTTTTGCTCACCTGCCGGTTTGCCAGCCGGTTTCTGCGCCTGGCGGACTGGTCCGGGTTTGCTGGTTGCTGTCTCGGTGGCACTTTTGGGGCACCACCGGATTTTTTCTGCAGCAAATTGAACAACGTATAAATGGCGTAAAATATTAAAATACCGATTAATTGTTCCATCAATCACTCATTTTATTCGGGTTTTCAGCTTTTGTCATCTTTTTCTCGGAGTCATCAGCGATGCTTTGACGCATGGAAGTATCCGATTGGATGTTCTTCAAATTGTAATAATCGAACACACCCAGTTTTCCTTCTTCAAATGCTTTGGCAATCGCTTGCGGCACTTGTGCTTCCGCTTCAACCACTTTCGCGCGCATTTCCTGAGTACGGGCTTTCATTTCCTGTTCCTGTGCAACTGCCATTGCGCGGCGGGTTTCGGCTTTCGCCTGCGCCACTTTCAGGTCTGCACCAGCCTGATCTGCCTGCAAAAATGCGCCAACGTTTTTGCCCACATCCACATCCGCGATATCGATGGATAAAATTTCAAACGCGGTGCCCGAATCCAATCCCCGGCTGAGCACTTTTTTGGAAATTTGATCGGGATTTTCCAACACAACTTTGTAAGAATCTGCTGAACCGATTGCCGATACAATACCTTCACCGACCCGCGCGATGATCGTATCTTCTGTTGCGCCACCAACCAACCGCTGCAAATTGGCACGAACAGTAACGCGGGCGCTGGCATTCAGTTGGATACCATCTTTGGCAACTGCCGAAATTTTTCCCTGTTTGGGGCTATCGATAACTTTAGGATTTACACTGGTTTGCACCGCTTCCAGCACATTTCGGCCGGCAAGGTCGATAGCTGTTGCTAATTTAAAATCGAGATCGATTCCCGCTTTATCCGCTGCAATGAGCGCATCAACAACCCGCTTTACATTACCACCGGCGAGATAGTGGGTTTCCAGTAATTCTGTGGTTACATTTAAACCGGCCTTACGAGCATTGATCAGTACATTCACAATAAGCGCAGGGGAAATTTTCCGCAAACGCATACCAACCAAACTCAACAAACTTACTCTCACACGAGATGCAATGGCAGTAACCCACAACTGAACGGGGATAAAATAGAAAAACAACATCAGCAAAAGGACGACAGCAATAAATCCGCCGATGCCTAAAAACGGTCCTAAAAAACTCATATAGCCTCCAGTAGAATGTGTTTTGTTGTATTACGAATCTTCTGTTATCTCTTTTCCGGTTTTTTGTTCGCGAACAATCAGCCGGTAACCATCGATATGCACAATTTTGATGGGCGTATTTATTTCGATAAATCCGCCTTCGCTGACAACATCGAGCCGTTCGCCGCTAAATTGCCCGATACCGGACGGACGCAACGGCGTAACCGCAACACCGGTTTTGCCAACGTGGCGACTGTAATCTTTGTTGACCACATATCCGGATTCGCGTTTTTGTTCATCGCCGAGGCTGATTTTTCGCCAAATGCTGGTGTTGGGCAAAAATCGCGCGACGATAACCGCCGCGACCATCGTCAATGTCAGCGATCCGAAAATACGATACGCCGCATTGGAAAAATCGCTGAATGTCACCGTTTCGAAGCTGCCGATTAAACTGAGATAAATACCTGCAACCAATGCTAAAACGCCGGCTATCCCGGCGACGCCAAATCCCGGCAAAATAAAAATCTCCACCAATAATAACGCAACGCCAGCAAAAAACAGGATTATTTCAACAGCGCTGGCCAGACTGATGATGTAATGGCTTCCGAAAAACAGCCCCAAACACAACAATCCCAACGTCCCGGGCAATCCCCAGCCGGGCGATTTTATCTCGATAAAAAGTCCCAATAATCCCAACGAAATCAGCAGGGAACTGATTACCGGTCCGGTGAAAAACCGCACCAATTCTTCCGCCCAGTTCACACTATTGTAAACAATTTCTTCTTCGCCATAGCCAAGACTGTCCAAAAATGCTTCGAGTGTTGGCGTAATTGCATCGGCAATTTTCCATTTTATGGCATCGTCTGCGGTGAGGGTGATGAGTTTACCTTTTTCGGACAATCCTTCCACAACAACGTCTTCGTCAACCATGCCTTCGGCGATCATCCGGTTGCGCCCGTTGCGTTCTGCTGTGGCGCCCATTTCCGCACGAAAATAGGAAATCTGTTTCTCGGAACCCTTTTCACCCTGCTGATTTACAACGGTCGCCGCACCGATGGAACTGCCGGGCGTCATCCCGATTTTGGTGCAGGACAAGCTGATCAACGCACCCGCACTGATCGCCCGTTTATTCACATACGCGATCGTCGGCAGATCCGTATTCAACAAAATATCCTTGATTTGCGTGGCGGCATCCACCCGCCCGCCAAATGTGTTCACTTCCAGCACAATGGCTTTGGCGTCCGCAGCTTTGGCATCTTCGATAACCCTTTCGATGTATGGCGGCAGCCCGAGATCGATTGTTCCGGAAATTTCAATATGATAGACTTGTGCGGCAGCGGTGCCCGCCCAAATCATCAGTGCTGCAAAAAAAATGTTCAACTTATGTTTCATTTTGTTATCTGCTCCTGTTGGTTCGATAAAAATATATCGAAATTCAGCGGATTATTCAATTGAATTCAAAAACATACACGATTTGGGGATTCAGAGGGAAGTTTAGCTCAAACGGCGTTTAAAATAAGAAAAAACAGGCAGATCGAGAAAAAGGTGTGTGTAATGTCCGGCGATGATAGCGGCAACAAAAATCCAGCGGTGGGTTAAAAAATCAAGCACATTTTCCCATGAAAAGCTGCGAAACCAGCCTTGTTGAACGCGGGCATATTCCCACGCTACCGCAAAAATGAGGGCGAAAAACCACGGCGTTGGCCATGCATGGGTCCACCCGCGATGTTTATGTAACAGCGGTGCAATTGCCACCAGCGCAAACAACGCCATCAGGTCATATGCATTAAAATACCACAGGATAGTTATCGCAACAAAAGCTGCGCGATGAAACATTTTACGGGGACGGGATTCCGTATCGACATCCGGGAAAAGCGCCATAAACCAAGTGAACGCGATACAAATGAGCAGTGTTCGCACGTCACCGTCGTGCAGCGGATGATTGGCAAATTCGATTAACTTATCTGCCGAAAGTTCAACTTGTCCACCGGCAATTGCCAATCCGGCAACGGCCGTTGCCGCTAATTTTGCGCCTGTCGCATGTGCACCGTAATTAATTTCACCCTCCCGATCGGATTATTCAGAAAAAATTACTTCATCTTGAACAACGGTATCATCGGGAATGATGGCGTTGCGGAGTACAACCGAATTTTTTAATGTAACGCGAGATCCAATTTGTGCGCCATTTTCGATAAAAACATTGCTGCCGATTTCGCAATCATTTCCGATTACAACCCCATCTTCGACAAAATATGGTGACACTAAACTGCTATTTTTACCGAGTTTAGCACTCACTGAAAAATAATCGGGATTTTCGGTTTCGAGATAACGCAGGTTGATGCTCAACAAATCCGCCGGGCTGGTGAGGGTTTGCCGGGTTTCGATGCGGTGCCCTTGCAACGCCGCACCCGAATCGATGTGCATTTGAATGGCATCCTGTAGCTCGTATTCGCCACGTTTGGAAAGCGGGATATTCGGGATATGCGCCATCAATTCTTTTTCGAAAATATACAGCGGCATGCTGGCGATATTGGTCGGTGCTTCGTCAGGATGCGGTTTTTCAACAATCCGGGTAATGCGATTGTCGCTCAATTCAACGATTCCGGAACGGCTGATTTTTTCGCGAGGGACCTGCATCAGCGTCAGCACGCCGCCCAAACCGGGCGTTTGCCGCCAGATTCTCAGAAGCTCGTCAACAGTTCCTTCCGGCACCAGATTATCGCAGGCAGATAGCATAAAATCATCGTGAATCTGCTCAATCGCGCTGCGCAGTGCATCGCCCATTCCGCGCCGCTCACGCTGCACTGCCCACGAAATCCGCCATTCAGCCGGCGCATTTTTCTGAAAATACGATTGGATTTCCGGATCGTCCGGTCCGTAAACCACCACAAAATCGGTGATCCCGTTGGCTGCCATTGGCGCCATCACGCGTTCGACAATCGGTTTTCCGGCGATGGGTGCCATCGCTTTTGTGCGGGTGTTGGTGAAGGGTTGCAATCGCGTGCCGCGACCGGCGGCCAAAATCAATCCCTGCATGCTGTTTCCTCACTCCTGTTCCGGTTATTTAGCTGAATGTTAAGACGTTAGTTTCGCTATCTGCTTTGGAAAAAGCCAAAAATACGCACAGTTTTCAGCTATCAAAATAATTCTTATTATTTTCTTTAGTGAATCCGCGAACTTGCCGAAGGTGATAAATGAAGCGTTAGAAGACTGCGATATTTGACAAGACTTAACGGACCTGCTGCGCTGCAACAACCGGCAGCGAACACATAAGCCGTTGAAAAGACTTTATTTACAGGGAAGTAGCCAGAGGTTGATATTCTGACGTTATGTATCAACGTCCAACTTCAATAACCAGGGAGGGTGAAATATGAAGTTGCTCAATCGTGTCGTTCAGGGTGGATTTGTTATCATGCTCAGCATGATGCTCCAGAACTGCACAACCGTGCATTACCAAACGCGCTTTGACGATTTGCCGTCGCGCGGCAGCAGCCGGTCCGATAATTATGATCCCGATTGGCGATCGGGTCGCGGAGAATCGACACCGCAAGTCAGACAGGAAAAGCAGCAGCAGGCGAGTCAATCCAACGAATCTTTTTACACCACAGTTTCAAATACAGTTGATAAAACGTATGGCGCATTTCGTTATGAAGATCTGATTTTGCAAAAAGCGCGGCGATACAGCATCGATCATTATTTAATGATGGCGCTGGTTGAAGCCGAATCGCGCGGAAATACCATGGCAATCAGCACTTCCAACTGTCGGGGATTAACCCAGCTAAAAATCAGCACAGCGCGGGATTACATGCCCAACGCAACCATCAGCGACTTGCACGATCCGGAGATTAACATCGAAATAGCGTCACAACACATGGCGAGATTGCGCGCACAAGTGCAACAGTTTTTTCCGGATGCAGATTTGATGCAGCGGGTGGAATTGCTCGCAGCAGCCTGGAACGCCGGTTGGGGAAATGTAAAACGCAGTCGCGGTGTGCCCAACATCGGGGAAACCCGTCAATTGGTTGCGCGGGTTTCCCAATACTACCGGCATTTGCGCTGGGGTAATTGATCACAAAATTTTAGCGTCTCCCTTGACCTGCTCTCCAAAAAAAAAGCCCGTCACTAACTGCTCAGTGACGGGCTTTTTATTTTAAAATGTTATTATCTATTCTGAGGGCGCTTCGGTAGCTTTTTGGGCTGCTTTTTCCGCCAACTCTTTATCGAGCATGTATAAGCCGACACCATCGTTGCCAATTAGTTTAAGTTTGTCCAAAATGGTGATCATCTGGGTTTCTTCTTCGCGCTGCTCATCGACAAACCATTGCATGAGTTGCAGGGTGGCAAAATCATTTTCATCGCGGGCAAGTGTGCTGATTTCATAAATAGATTTGGTCACTTTGCGTTCGTGATCCAACCCGATTTGAAAAAGATCCACGAATTTATCGAACGATTTCGGCGGCGCTTTCACTTCCGGAACTACCGCGGTGCCTTCCATTTCGTTGATGTACCGAAAAATTTTGAGCATATGTTCGCGTTCTTCATCAGACTGCGCATAAAAAAATGCTGCGGATCCATTATAGCCTTTTTGGTCGCACCACGAAGCCATCGCGAGATAATATGCGGCAGCATATGCTTCCATGGCAACTTGTTGATTAAGTGCGTCTATCATTTTGTTTGATAACATTTGATCCTCCGTTTTTTTGAATTCATGTGTTTTAATTAGTAAAGTTTTGTGTTAAAAGTCAAATACAATCCACTTTACATTTAACTCACAGATTCATTGGAAGTTTTGTTTTTTCGTGATTTTGGATCTCGCCCAAAAATGTGGGTTATTTCTGCCATTCGTTGCGCATGATGCGGCTGAAGTTGATCCGGCAGTAATCGCCAACTCCAGTTGCCGTCCGGTTTTCCGGGCATGTTCATCCGGGCATCGCTGCCCAAACTGAGCAAATCCTGTAAGGGGAAAATACTCATCAACGCAGTTGACGAACTGGCAAGTCTGACCATATCCCACGAAATATCGTTTTTTATTCCACCCAGATATGCCAAACAATACTGTTGTTCATGCGGTGCAGATTTCTCGAACCAACCCCGGGTAGTATCGTTATCGTGGCTGCCGGTGTAAACGATGCAATTTTGATCGTAATTGTGCGGCAGAAAAGCTTCTTCCGTATCGCCGCCGAAAGCGAATTGCAGGATTTTCATGCCGGGAAAATTGTAATCTTCCCGCAGTTTGCGCACTTCGGGCGTAATGAATCCGAGGTCTTCGACGACAATCGGCACATCGCCGAGCGCTTCCAAAAGGACATCAAAAAAATCGTTTGCGGGACCTTTGCGCCACAAACCGTTTTCCGCGGTTTTTTCGCCGAACGGCACTGCCCAATACGATTCAAATCCGCGAAAATGGTCGATTCGCAAAATATCAACAGTTTCCATCGTCATTTTTATGCGATCGATCCACCAAGTGTAGCCACCTTTTTTCATGCGTTTCCAGTCATACAACGGGTTGCCCCACAACTGCCCGGTTGGGCTGAAATAATCGGGCGGCACGCCGGAAACTTCGGTGGGATTACCGGATTCATCCAGCAAAAATTTATCCTGCGATGCCCAAACCTCGGCGCTGTCGAAATTGACGTAAATAGGAATATCGCCAATAATTTGGATGCCTTTTTCGTTGGCATATTTTTTTATGCCGGCCCATTGTTTGAAAAATTGGTGCTGAATAAATTTGGTTGCCAATATTTCATCTGCCAGCTCTTTTTTGATGCTTTTCAACGCTTTGGATTTGCGCAGCCGGAGTTCTTCATCCCAGGTGTGCCACGACGATCCGCCGAAATGATTTTTAATCGCCATATATGTTGCGAATTCGTCCAGCCACATATCGTCAAATTTATTGCAGAATTGCTCGAACGCTTTCCGCGAGGTTTCGTTGGCGCTCACCAGGAATTTTTGGTAGCTGCGCTGCAACAGCGGCATTTTCCAGTTTATCACAGCTTCGAAATCGACGTGGTCTTTTGAGAACGCGGGTGCATTTTCCAGATCGCGATGATCCAGAAATCCCTCGAACGCCAGCCGGGACATATCAATTAAAATCGGATTGCCTGCAAAAACGGAGGATGTGGAATATGGCGAATTCCCGTATCCGGTGGGTCCCAATGGCAAAATTTGCCAGACGGTCTGTTTGGCTTTTTCCAAAAATTCGATCCAGCGATACGCCATTTCGCCGAGCTCCCCTACCCCAAATCCGCCGGGCAAAGAGGTTGGGTGTAACAAAATTCCGGAGCATCTTTCCAATGTTGACATGTCAAATCCTGTATGTTGTTCAGATTTTCATTTACTTATTTAGCTGCGAAATATAATAAAACAATCGCCGAAAATCCCAATAGTATAAGCGAAATATATGTAAATCCGGTTGGATTTTGGTGACAATTTCAAATGAAATGCACCGGTTGCCGTTCCGGCAGAAAATTCTGTCCGAACGGAAAACGCTATTTTTATCTGATGAAATGGTGTGGATTTATCAATTCGCGATCAGCGGCTGCGCGCCAGCAGCCAGAGAAAAAACGGACCGCCGAGCAAGGTTGTGATGATGCCAACCGGCAAATCGATCGGCGAGAGCACCGTTCGGGCGATGGTATCTGCGATGATCAGAAATCCGCCGCCAAAACATAACGCGGCGGGAATGAGATAGCGGTGATCCGGTCCGCCGAGCATGCGCAGCGTATGCGGCACAATCAGACCGATAAAACCGATCGGTCCGCTGAGCGCCACCACCGTTCCGGTGATCAGCGATGCAACAACGAACATCCACTTTTGCACCCGCTGCACGTTTACACCTTTTGCCAACGCCATTTCTTCGGATGCGCTGATGATGTTGAGCGGTTTCGCCATCGCCCAAAGCCCGAAAATCGCGATGAGCACCACCGGATAGCTTTGCAGCAACGCCCGATAGCTGGTAATATCCAGCCCGCCAATTGTCCAGCGGATCATTTGGTGCGTTTCGGTAAAATCAGCTAAGTAGTGTAAAATCAATATCATCGCGGAAAAAAAATAGCCCAGGGTAACGCCCGCCAAAATCATCGCGTAAATGGAACGGCGGCGGGAAATTCGCGCCAGCCAATACACCACAGAAATAGTGATGAGGCTGCCAGCAAACGCAGCGATCTGCACAGCGCTAAAGCCCAGCCACTGCAACGTAACGCCGGTTTTGATGACCAGCAACGCGCCAAACGCGCTTCCTGCGGAAACGCCGAGCGTGTACGGCGTTGCCAACGGATTGCGCAGCAGTGCCTGAAACACCACGCCGCTGACCGCCAACGCGCCGCCGGCGAGCAATCCCAATAGCACCCGGGGCATACGAATGCGGAAAAAGATGACTCCGGCACTCGTATCCGGACCGGACAAATGCGCCAGTACGTCGCTCAATTTCAGCGATTCACTGCCGAGCAACGGCGCAATGATCAGCGCTGCAATGCAAAGCAGCACCGAAAAAATGAGCGTAAATAATGCGCGGCGGGAGCGTTTCATGGCAAACTCACCAACGGTTTCCCATCACGCGGATGGGTCGTGATCGCCACCGGCGTTTCGTAAACTTCCGCCATCAGCGATTCGGTTACGACGCGCTCCGGCGTATCATCCGCAACAATTTGCCCGTTTTTGAGCACCAGCAATCGCCGGCAAAAGCGAATCGCCAGGTTGATATCGTGCGTCACCGTCACAATCGAATCGAGTGCTGCCGATTGCAAATCGCGCAAAATGCCGAAAAACTGTTGCTGATGATGCAGATCCAGCGACGCTGTCGGCTCGTCGAGCAGCAAAATTTGGGGCTGCTGGCACAGCGCAGAAGCCAAAATCACCCGTTGCTGCTCCCCCCCGCTGAGTTGCGAAAACGCCCGTTCCCGGAACTGCCAAACTTCCGTTTGGGTCATGCATTGTTGAATAATCCGGCGATCTTCGCGGGATTCCGGCGCGAAAGCGGTGGTGTGCGGAAAACGTCCCATCGCCACCATTTCGTACGCCGTATAATCGAATTCGCTGCGAATGGATTGCCCGACAAACCCCAGTTTTCGCGCCAAATCCCGGCGGGAAATCCGGGAAAGCGACGCTTCGCCCAGCCGCACTTCGCCGGATGCGGGATGCAGCATCCCCGCCATTATTTTCAGCAATGTGGATTTTCCGGCACCATTTGGCCCGATAATTCCCACAAATTCGCCGGATTGGATATTTAGGGTTATATTTTGCAATACAGGCGTTTGCAGATATGAGAACGATACATTTTCCAGCCGGATCATCGCATTTTTTCCCGCAGCGAATGATATAACGCCATCGCGGTTTTGCCGATTCGCGGACCGGGAATCAGAAATGCTTTTTCCGTAAAAATGAACAATTGATCATTTTTGATCGCTTCCAAAATGTTCAACGGTTGCCAATCTCGCTGCAATGCGGCTACATCCGTTTTGGCAGTCCCGACCCGAAATTCCATGATGATGTCCGGTTGCTGGCGCACCAAATCCTCTTTCGAAACTTCGAAATAGCGCATCCGTACATCGGAAAATGCATTTTGGATGTGGCATAAATTTACCAATTCTGTGAGATAAGTCTGTTCACCGGCGGCATACAATCCGCGCAAACTGCCCGATTCCCGGCCGATCAAAATTAAGGCATCGCGCGCCGGCCATTTCGCAGTTTGGCTGCGAATCCAGTCGAGCGTATCTTTCAGCCCGGAAACCACCTGCGCTGCTTCGTCGGTTTTTTGGAAAAATTCACCCAGTTGGTGGATGCCGGAAAAAATCTCCGCGATCGTTTCGTTGGACACGGAAATAACTTTCAGATTGAGTTGCTCAAGTTTTGCCTGCATTTCTGCGTTGGGGAAAATGAGCACGGCATCCGGTTTCAGCGCCACCATTTTTTCATAATTTGGATTGAGATACGCACCGATTGAGGGAATTTCCGCCGCAGCAGGCGGATAGCTGCAGTATTCGGTTCTGCCAACCAGCCGATCGCCCGCACCGATGCGAAATACCATTTCCGTGATGTGCGGCGCCAGCGAAATAACCCGCTGCGGTTGCGCATTTATTGCCATCGACGAAATTATCAACATTGCAAGGATCAGCAAAAAACCATTATTTTTAGCGTTCATTTTCACCACTTTTTTATGCGCCTTTGGGAAATTTCCGGCGCTGTTTGCGAAGCTCCAGATCGTTGTAAATCCGGGATTTTGCGGCATCATCCAGCCGCGACCACGCTGCGATTTCGTCCAGCGTGCGGAGACAGCCGGTGCACAACCCGTTTTGCGCATCGATTTTGCACACCCGAATGCACGGCGAAACCGGCAGTTCCGGTGTGTTTTTCAAATTTCCGTTTTTCATTCGCGAAACTCCCTTTTATCAATTGGTTAGATAAATAAATTGCACATCGCCGGGAATAATTCCGGTGCTGTGGCGTTCCAGTTCTGCGCCGTTTTCGTCAAAAATAATCAGTTCGCCGGGCGAAATAAAATCTTTGGCGTCCAGCACAAACAATCGGCCGTTTGCCGGATTGACGCTCACGTGATAAAAAAATCCGCTGATCAAATTGGCATTTACAACTTGCATGGTTGCCGGATTGTATTCCACAATGCCGCTGCCGTTGGAAAAATAGCCTTTCCCGGATGCCGAAATCGCCAGATCCGACGGGTGAATTCCGGCTGCCAGCACCAGCGAATCAACCACGCTATTGGTTGCAGGATCAATCAGCCAGATGCCGCCGGGTGTGTCGTCATTCGGATCGGAAAAATCGCCGTATGCGCCGATGCACAGCACCTGCAACATACCGCCGCTTTCACGAATCCACTGCGGCCCATCGCCCACCGTGATGATTTCTGTAACCGTTTTTGTCGAAAGATCGATCACAGAAATTGTATTTCCGCTGCCAAAACCGGAATTTGCCACAAACAATTTCCCGCCGTGGAGGGCAATTTCTTCCGGATTTGCACCAACCGGAATGCTGTCTTGCACGGTATAGCTGTCCATATTCAGCTGATATATCAGGTTTTTATAGAGCGCACTCACATATCCGTTGCCGTTGCCGTCCAGCACCAAATTGCGTGGGCTGGCACCGTTTGGCAGCCGGATGGTTGCAATCCGCTCAGCGTCCAAAATGCTGATCACCTCAATTTTATGGGAATTGTTGACCACAATATATCCCAGCGTATCGTCGATGACCATGCTGTAAGCCACATCGCCGGGCGCAGTGCCGTTTGCGGCGTTAAATAAATTGTGGAAAATTTTTCCGGAATCCGCACTGTAAAAATCAATCGATGCATTGCCCTGAAGAAAATTCCCTTCATTAATAATGAATGCGCCGGTGATCAACGGCAAAACGGTTTGGTCAGGTCCGGTTGATGTGCTGTCGCGTTCGCAAGATATAATCAGCAGTAGCCCGGTCAACGCGATCACAAAATGTTTTATCCGGTTGAATTTAAACAGAATCAATTTATCCTCTAAACTATTATAAATATTGAAGTTGAACAGCTTATTTATATGCGATTTTCAATCCGATTTTCCATTGCTGCAGTGGAATGGGATACCCTTTGATTAGCTGAAATTCCTCGCGCAGCAGATTGTCCAGCTTCCCGAAAAGTGTAAATTTATATGTGCCAAGCGGCATGTTGTAACTCGCAAATACATTCAGCAATTGATACGATGGCAGCACTTGCGCAGGCAAATTGGACAGCGTTGTGAATCGGAAACTGGCAAACTGCCAGTCGCTGCCCAGTTGCACATTTGCGAACTGCAGTTGTACCATACCGCTGATTTCGGTGGATGGCAGATAAGGCAAGCGATTGCCAACCAATTGGCTGTTTGCAGCTGCGGTTCCGGTCAGTTCGGAAAGCCCGTATTTGTAATGAAAACTTGCATTTAGCCACTCAGTCGGAGTTGTGAAATTCAGGCTGGTTTCGATGCCGCGAGAACGCACATTATCCAGATTTTGCGGCTGCCAAATGTTGTTCGCAGCGGAAACCCAGCGTATCATTTGATCCAAAGTGGTGTGATAATAATTCACTTTTGGCTGCCATTTTCCGTGCCAGCGCACCTCACCCGCAATACCAATTTCCGAGGAAACAGAGGATTCCGGCTGCAAATCCGGGTTGCCACCAGGCTGCCAATACAAATCGTTGAAGGTTGGCGCTCGAAAATTTTTCCCGACGGATGCAAATCCGTACCAATTCCGGTAATGCAGTTTCGTGCCTATTTTTGGCAGCGCCACTGAACCAAAATCTGAAAAATATTCGCCGCGAACAGTGCCCTGCGCAGACAACATCCAGCGCGAGTTGAACGGTTTCAGCCATTCGATCAGCGCAAATCCGGCTACCCTTTGGCGCTCCGGCGATTCATCGAGATCGCTGCTCGTCGCAGTTGCGCTGCTAGCTTCTAACCCTGCAAACGCCTGCCATGCCGCTGATATTTTATGGCGGAATTGCAGGGTTCCGCCCCATTCTTCGTTCACGTGGCGGCTGTTCAGCGGATCACCGTTGATCACCAGATCCGGATCGTTGAATTGCTGCCAATCTTTTCGACGATACAATTGCGCGCTGATCCGGCTATTTCCCGAAAATCTGGCATCCCATTTTAATCGCAGCAGCAATTGCTCATCAACAAACCGGGCGCGCCCCTGAAATCCTTCTCCAGCGGTAATGGCATTTGGTGCGCCATGTTCATTGTTGATGTGAAGCGCCTGCCAGGTCAACATCTGTTTTCTGCCCAACGGCAGCCATCCGGCGTAATCCAGCTGGGTTTTCGAAAAATCGCTGTTTCGTCGATTGAAATTTTGGGAATCGAGCAAAAAGGCGTATTGGTTTTCGCTGTCGTTTTTTTGATATCCGAAAGAATGCCGCAATTTACCTGTCGGCACCCCGAGGCTCGCCGATACAGATTTTTGCCCATACGCACCGACGCCGGTAGTCAGTTGATATTGCAAATCCTGCTGCGGCGGCGCCATCCGGATATTCACCACACCGCCAACCGCGCCACTCCCGAACAGGCTGGAATTGCCGCCTCGATAAATATCGATTTCGGAGAAACCGGTCAAATTGTAATTGCCCAAACTCAACACACCCAACTGGGCGTTACCTAGTGGCACACCATCCAGCAAAATGAGGGTATGCTCTGCGCCAAGTCCGCGCATGCTGATGGTTTGGGTGGCTTCATTGCCACCGTAGCTTTTCAGAAATAATCCGTTTTGGTGAGACAGAACTTCGGATAGCCCGGCATCTTGGGGCGTTTTCGAGAGGTGGATGCGTGATATATCAGTCGGTAAATCCATTTCGGAGAGCAACGGCGCGCTGCCGATAATTCTCACCGTATCCGATTTGAACACATGCAGCGAATCGACAGCCGGTTGTGCCAGCACAGAACCGGAGCAACCGAGCAGCCCAGCAATGCCGAAAAACCGGACTTGTTGGATTATCCGTTTTGCAATTTTCAACAATGTGCGGTACATAAAAAAACCCCACTGTCCGGTTGTACCGAAGCAACATTGGGGTTTTATTCACTCAACTCTATAAATTCCGTGTTATAGAAACCCCAATCTCCCCTCGAAGATTTATTTGGGTCACCTGCACCAGCCGGTCTCCTGACTTCGGCTTCAACCTACTCGCTCGCCTTCCCATTCCGGTTTAGCCGGAACAGTGGCTCTTTTGAGCTTTCGTACACCTTCACAGTTGCGGGGCAGTGGCGGATTTTAACCGCGCTTCCCGTTCACTGGTGCAAGTTTTCATCTGCGTCAATAATTGAGCGTAGATGTTATTTCAAAGATATCCTGCAAAAAAATAATATATGTCGCGAATATATTAAAATCAACAGAATAAAAAACAGCGGAATTACCGAACTACATAACCTGTTGTTAAAACGCGCTTTAATGCACTTTTCAATTCGGTAAGATCAGATGATTTTACGACATATTCTTCTGCAGCCCAGCTCATGAAATTATCTTTGTAGTGCGAATACGCCGTGTGGATTATCACCGGGATATTAGGGTTGATGCTCAACAATTTGCGCATGGCATCCAGCCCATGCATGTTTGGCATCATCAGATCCAAAATGATGGCATCCGGTTGATGTTCGCGCAGTTTTTCAACTGCTTCTACGCCATCTTTGGCTAAAACGACTTGGAAGCCCATTTCGGAGATTTCTGCTTCATACAGCATCCGTTGGGCGACTTCATCTTCGACAATCAAGACTTTTGACATGTCGATTCCTCCTGTGAAATTATGGTGTAAGAACGTTACTTAACTCAGGGTTTAGCGGGAAAAGCAGGCGAAAAACGGTGCCCGATTGCGGATCGCTTTCCACAGAAATCGTTCCGCGATGTGAATTTACAATTTCCTGAACGACGGATAATCCCAACCCCGTTCCCTGAGATTTTGTGGTAAAAAATTTTTCGAATATTTTATTCATTTGATCCGGTGGAATTCCCGGACCGTTATCGGCGATGGAAATAACAACCTGACCATTTTCGATTTGCGATTGCAGCGATATTTCCGCTTCATTTTCGCGGGCTTCCAACGCATCCACCGCATTTTTGATCAGATTCAGCAATGCCTGATACAGCATTTTCGGGTCACCCAAAATGGTGTGCTGCTCATCCGGCGACCACGCGAAATTCAGCGCAATATTTTTTTGTTCAATCACATGCGACATCGTGTGCCCAACCTGCTCCAACAATTGTTTGACATCCACCGTACGTTTTTCCGGCGGACGCGGATTGGCAGTACCGAGCAGATTGTTCAAAATATTTTCCAGATTTTCCACCTGCTCGCGAATGATGCCAGCGTATTGCTTCAATTTCGGGTCATCCAAAATTTTGCGCTCGATAATCCGGGCGAAACCGCCGATGGAAACCAGCGGATTACGGATTTCATGTGCTACTTTGGCAGACATTTCGCCAATCGCCGCCAACCGTTCAGCGCGTAACAATTGCTCCTGTGATTCTTCCAACTGTTTGTAGGCAGATTGCAATTCGTTAATGCGTTCCGCCAACGCCGAATACAGCCGCGCATTTTCCAGCGCAGAACCAGCCAGGCTGGCAAACAGACGCAACCCTTCCACATCCTCACCGCTGATTTCGCGATTGTTGATGCAGTTATCTGCAATAATAACACCGAGTTGCTCTTTTTTGGTGAATATCGGAACGATGACAAAATCGCGGCTGTTGAGCAGTTCGAGAAGACTCCGGTCGTCAATCACCATCGACAGCGGATCGGTGATGCCCATTACCTTGCCTTCTTTTACGCGAATCACCCTGCGTCTTTCCATCGCTTCCAACAAAATATGTGGGCTGCTATCCATCGGCACAGAAATTTGCCCGACAATTTCGTTCACTTTTTTATCAGCGCCGTTGAGGTCAATTTTGTAAATCTGGACAATATCGCGCAAATAATGGTGTTCGTGATTCAGCTCCGTCCAAATGCGGTTCGCTTCATCTTCATCCGATGGGCCAATGGCGAGGTGCCCCTTGAGCACCTTATTTTCCTGATCTGCAAGTAAAATAAACGCACGGTTAAATCGCAATCCCTGCCCCGCGGTAATCGCGATGAGCGTGATCCGCATGATATCCAGTTCATCGTGGATGCGGTATAAAATTTCGTTCAATTCATTAAGTTTGGACAATTCCAGAATGGTGCGCAGCAGTTCGAATTCGAGATCTTTGCGGGCGTGAATGTCTTTTAAAATTTCCGAAACGCCGATCGAATCGCCATCTTCGTCGTAAACTTCGTTCCGGGAAATATCCACATACACCAATTTTCCATCTTTGCAGCGGCGCTGTGTTTCGTATTTCTTGAGCACGCCACGTCGCCGGACTTCGCTGTTGAGATAGGTCAACTCACCCATTTCAATCAGTTCTGCCGGCATAATTTTTTCGATGGATTGCCCGACAATCTCATCCGTCGAGTATCCGAAAATTTCTTCAGCGCCGGCATTCCATTCGCGAATCAGGTTTTCGTGATCGATAAAAATGATGGCATCAGACGTGCCTTCGACAATCGCACGATAGCGTTTTTCCTTCGCCCGGAGCTGATCTTTCATTTCTTCACTTTGGGTGACATCGAACCCGACCCGAAGCGTGCCCAGATTTTGCTTTTCGCGGTTGTAAACCGGAAAGCTGAAAAATTCCAGATAGCTGGTTCCCGGCGTTGCGGTTTTGTTGCTGCTGTAAATTGTACGGGAAAACGCGCCCGGCGTATCTACCGGATCTGCTTTTTCACAACCTTCGCAAACCGCCTCACAGGGCTCCAAAATATTTAAACATTGGGATGGTTGCCCCGTTTTAATCTCAGGAAACTCTTTGGAAAAATACCGGTTAAGCCACACAATACTATCGTCTGCATCCGTCAGATACATAAAAACGGGGTAATCGCCAATAAAACGATCGAGCAGATTGAGTGTGTTTTGTAACTCGGGAAACATGGGTAAACCTGTGGCTAAATGAGAAAAAATTAATGTGTCTAAATTTGAGTAAAAATAACGGCTTAATGACGAAGATCTGGAATAATTTACTGATCGTATTTTTGACAAAAAACTTTAGTTTTTATCAAAAAACATTTCTTTTTTTATTAAAAAACCATACTAACTGGCAATTGGAAGCGAAGCATTTGAGGATGCGGATTAATTCTGAATCAGGTCGCTAATATCTGCCGGAATCCAAATCCGTTATGGTTCAATGTAGTAATGAAATTTGCCGGACGCAATTTGTTAAAGTGTTAGGTTCAAAAAAAATTAGTGTTTTCATTTGGGTAATCTGTTCATCAGGTATAAATTTGTTTTTTCTGAAATTCAGCGTCAGCGAAACGCTATTAAAGTGAACTGAATGAAAATATTACAACGATACATTATCAGAGAACACCTCGGTCCGTTCTTTTTTGCGCTGGCGGTAATCATGTTTGTGTTCGTTACCAAATTTATTGTCCAGCACATCGGGCGATTGTTTGGCAAAGGCTTGCCGGTTTCCACCATCTTTGAATTTGTCTATCTCAACCTCGCATGGATGATGGCGCTGGCGGTGCCGATGTCTGTTTTGATTGCCGCGCTGATGGCATTCGGGCGCTTTTCCGCAGACAACGAAATTACCGTGCTCAAATCTTCCGGCATCAATTTGTATCGCATTATTACGCCATCGCTGGTGTGGGCAACGATTTTAACGCTGTTGATGATTTGGTATAACGATCGCGTGTTGCCGGAATTTAACCACCGTGCCCGCATTCTCGCGCGAAGCATTTCCCAAAAAAAACCGACGTTCGAACTGGAAGAAGGCATTTATCTTAAAATCAAGAATATCAATATTTTAGTTGAAGAAATTGACCGTCCGATGGCGAATTTTGAATCCCAGAATGTTGATATTGTCCGCCCGGATTATTTTCCACCGGGTGCGGACAGGCTGAAGCATATCACGATTTTTGATTACAGCAACCCGCAAATGCAGCGTACGGTTGTCGCGGATTATGGCTATCTGGTGTTCGATGCTCAGCGCGAACAGTTGATTTTTAACCTGTTCGACGGCGAAATTCACGAAGTTGATGCTAAAGATTATACGGAGTATCGGCGACTCCGTTTCAACAAAAATGTTTTCAACGTGGAAGCCTCCGAGCAGGTGTTCAAACGAGCGGAATCCGGCAGTCGCGGGGACCGGGAAATGACCATCGCGATGATGGACGCCGAAGTGCTCAGCTATCGCAAAAAAATTGCTGAGACCGATTCATCGCTGGATAGGGAAATTGCCAAGCTGGTGCCCCAGCCGGACAGCGTTGCCAATTGGCTCACCGAAAAATCGACCATGCCAGAAGTGCCGGAAATGACGTACCGCCGCTCCGGCGCGCGCGCCATGCGCCAGATACAGGCGACCACCCAGCGCATGAAAAATCAGCAAAGCAACCTCGATCACTACAATCGCCAGATTTACAAATATCAGGTTGAAATTTACAAAAAATTCTCGATCCCGTTTGCCTGCATCGTGTTTGTGCTCATCGGCGCGCCGTTGGGCATTCGCGCCCGCAAAGGTTCGCTGGGCGTCGGTGTTACGTTCAGCGTCGGGTTTTTCCTGATTTATTGGGCTTGCCTGATTGGCGGCGAAGAACTTGCCGACCGGCAAATGGTCCATCCGGCACTGGCGATGTGGTTCCCCAACATCGTTGTCGGGGTGTTCGGTCTGTATCTGACCATTCGCACGGTTCGCGAAACCACTTTTATCCAATGGGAAAAACTGCCCAAATTTTTGCAGTTTTTCTTTAAATCAAACGAATAAACTGCGCTGTTTTTTTCGCAAAAACGATTGTTAACAATACACTTATGAAAATTCTTGACCGATACATTATCTCCAAATTTTTGGCGATCCTTTTTTACACAACAATGGCTTTTATCGCCATTTTTATTGTGGTGGATTTTGTCGAACATCTCGATAAATTTTTGGGCGGCAACGCCACCTTTGTCGATGTTGCGTTGTATTACGTGTATTACATCCCCTACATCATCCAGCTAACGCTGCCGGTAAACATGCTACTCAGTAGCTTGTTTTCTCTGGGTACGATGGCGCAATACAACGAACTGGTTGCGACGCTCACTGCCGGCATCAGTTTGTATCGCGTGGTGCTGCCGATATTAATTTTGGCGCTGATCATCAGTTGCATCTCCGGATTTGCCGGTGAAACAGTGGTGCCGGAAACCAATCGCCTGAGGCTGGATATTTACCGATACGATATCCGCAACGAATCGCGCGAAAAACGCGGCACCGAGCGACAAATTGCCGTTCAGGATTACGATGACCGGCAGGTAAATATTCTGTATTACGATGTCGGGAAACAGCGCGCCAACAATGTGAACATCGTTTGGAAAGAAGGCACCAATATTCTGGAACGCTGGGATGTAAAATACATGCTCTGGCGAGATTCGCTGAATGTTTGGGAACTGCACGACGTCACCAAACGCGTGTTCCGCGACAGCAGCGAAAGCGTAACCCGGGTGGACAGCGCCCGATATATGGACACCCGAATTTTGCCAGAAGACCTCATCGACTTGCAATTGAAACCGGAAGAAATGAATTTTGTCGAACTGAAAAGCTTTATCGAAAAAATGGAATCGATCGGTGCGGATGCCCGGAAATGGATCGTCGATTTATACATGAAAATTTCCTATCCGCTCGCAAATTTCATTATTGTGTTGTTTGGCGCACCACTCGCATCGCGGAAACGCCGCAGCGGTCCGGCATTGGGATTTGCACTGGCACTGCTGATCAGCTTTGTTTACTTCCTGTTTATGCGCAGCGGGCAGGTGCTCGGGCACAACGGAACACTGGAACCGTGGCTGGGTGCGTGGATCGGCAACATGGTGTTTTTCGCCGGCGGATTGTTTTTGATGATTCGCGCCCGCAAATAAAACGGGGCGAACCAAAGCCCGCCCCGCAATATATCTTATCGGATCACCACAATGCGATCCTGTTTGAGGACTCGCGAATTTTCATCCTTCACCTGATACACATAAATACCACTGGGCAAACGGTCGGCATTTTCCAGCACATCGATGCGGTAGGAATCTGATTCAAGCCCGCTCAAGCTGGCTTCGTACACTTTTTGCCCGACCAGTGAATACAGCTCAATGCGCCGCACGGTTTCCGGCAGATTGCGGAAAATCATCTCCGAATGACCTTTCGCCGTTTTGATGGGATTCGGGTAAACAATCAGCTCCGTCACCTCTTTCGGGTCTTGCTCATTGCGGAAAACGCCGGTGGTTAGCGAATCCAGTAAAACGGTCAGCGCATTTTGTTCATCGCGAAGCCGGATTTCGTAAAAATATTGCTGTCGCGGCAGCAAATTTGTCATCAGAAATGAATGTTGGGTCGCCAGATTGCTGTTGCCCAACTGCTCAATCTGAGCCGGATTTCGCCAATATCGCAGCTCGGATCGCGATGACAATTCGCTGTTGAAACTGATGCGAATATCGCCGTTATCTGAATCCTGCAGCGTCAAATTAAAGATACCGTTGCGCGGCGAAACGAATACCTGCACCGTCGCGTTATCGGTTTCGCCGAACGGATCGCCCACGCGAACCGCCAGATTTGCCTCACCACTCCAGTCCGGTTTTGGCTGGATTGTCAACGTTCCGTCTGATCGTCTGTAAATAATATCCAGATTTTCAGATGCGGCAAATTCCCACGTAAGTTCAGTAAAAACATTGCTGGAATCGACAACGTGATTTCGCAAATCGAGCACCAGCACACTGTCCTCCGCAATCGTCAGCGGACCGGAAAAAACCAGATGCGGCGGCGTATTTTGCTCCGAATACAAAATGGTCACCTGTTTTTGAAATGCTGCGCCATGCGGATCAGTCACTTCAAAAATGCCGCTTTCAACAACATTGCTGCCCTGCGGAACGATGCGCAAAATGCGTTCCGATTCGTTTTCCCACTCAAACGTGAACTGGCTGTAACCGGTAAACGACCAATTAAGCGAGCGCACAGGATCGTCCACATCATCCGCATAAATTTTCAAATCGAACGTGTTGCTGGAAATATCCGGAATCCGCAATTCATCCAAAAAAAGCACCGGTCTATCGTTCACCGATTGGATATTCACCGAAACACTCACGCTGGCGATGCTCTGATCCGGGGCAGTGGCGCTTACCTGAAAAGCGTCCTGCCCGAACCAGTTTGGCGATTGCGATTCTATTTTTAACGAACGATCGAGCGCACGAAACGTGTACCGTAAATTGCTACCTCCCGAAAAACTCCACAGCAACTCCGCAGGTGTGAAGTTGGTAACCGTTACGTGATCGTCCAGTTGCAGAATCAGCGAATCGTCTTCTTCGAATACAAGTGGCGGAATAGTGATGGTTATCGTCGAATTACTGACGCCCGGCGCGATGAGCGTCACCTGCGCGGAAACCGTTGCACCGGCAACATCGCGAACACGAAACGTGCCCGTTTCCGTTCCACCGGCAGATGGCGGCGTTATCCGAACGATATCGTTGGTTTGATCAACCCACTCAAAACTGAAATCGTTGAAATTCAAAAATTCCCAGCGCAAATCGACCGTCGCGTCGTCCACATCGCTGGCATATTGCTTCAAATCGATCTCGTTTTGATTGGGATCGCTGGTGAGATTGAGCTGCGACAAATTGATCACCGGCGGATCGTTCACCGCAGAAATGGTGACAGCCACATTATCGGTTGCGCTGGCGTTATCCGGCGCGGTTGCCGTGGCTGTAAAACTTGCCTGCCCGTTAACATCCGGTTGGGTGGACTGAATGGTCAGCAACCGGATGCCAGCGTTAAATTGCAGATTGAGCATTGCATCGCCGCTAAATTGCCAACTGATTTGCGATGCTGTAAAATTGTCGACGGTGACGCATGTATCCATCGTGATTGCGAAACTTCCGTCTTCCGCAAATTGCACATCCGGAATCGACACACTAATTTGCGTTGGCTCAATTCCTTCAACAATCGAAAAATTGACGGTCTGTTCATCGAAAAAACCATCGTCATCGACAGCGCGAATGGTGAACGAAGCCGCACCCGTAAATCCTGATGGCGGCGTTAATCGCAGCGCAGTATTTTCAACCGCAACTGAAATATTGCTTTCCTGCGAAATGGTGATGGTCAAATCACCCGGCGAACCGTCCGGATCGCTCAAAAAACTGCTGAAAGCGATGGTCGTATCCCCGCCGTTGCTGACGGAGCTGATCGACAGCGAAATTTGCGGAATGCCCGCTTCGGCTGTATTGGAAAAATTGCTCTGCAACCCGCCATCATCGATGGCAATCACCCGATAGCGATAGCTGTTTCCGGGCGTAACATTGTTGTCCACAACCTGCGTTGCGGGATGTGCGACATTCTGCAGGCTGCCAAAACTGCCGTTATTCACCGACCGTTCAACGCGATAACTTGCGATATCCGGCTCTGTATTTTGATCCCAAACGATTGTCAATTGTCCGGTTTGCCCGGCAACGCTGCCCACCCAAATCCCTAAAATGATAATAAATAAAATCCGTTTCACGATTTTCCGCTCCCAATTTTTATTCCGAATGCAGCTATTGCAAAAGGGTTGCCAGTCAGGTAAAAGAAAGGATGAAGGATAAAGGGTGAAGGATAAAGGTCAGATTATATAAATAGATAAACTCAATAATTACAGCTATTTGAAAATGAATATTTTGGAAAAAATATTTCGAGATTTGATTGAAAAATACTTTTGGGGCGGGAAATATCTGCGGTTGGCGATTGGGAAAATAGTTTACATTTCAGAATAAAAATACAAATTCATACTTAAAAATTTATTCTTTATCCTTTATCAATGTTGTCGCACTTCTTTGCGGATTTGCCGGAAAGACAACCCTTCTTTGAAAAAGAATATGATGCCCAAAACGGTGATCGGGATATATTGAGTCAGGTTAAAAATGACTGATGCGCCAACGGCGTCCGCTTCCGGAATGCCAAAATAACCGAGTGAAAAAATAAACGCAATTTGTGTAATACCGACATATCCGGGCGAAGATGGCAAGACAATCACGAACGCCAGCACCACAATTGTTATCACGGATGCGATGGCCAATTCCCAGCCGGGAATGTCCAAGCCCATCGGATAGCCCTTCAAAATCATGAAAATTGTGGCTGCGAGATGCGCCCAAACGAATGCAGAAATGAGCAATAATTTGAAAATCTGAGCGCGATTTTGAAAAACGGTCAGCCCAAACAGAAACATCTGCACTTTTTCTGCAACATTTTTGCGGATGCGATTGGGCAACTTTTCGACGATCTGCAGCAACATTTTGCGCAAACGGCTTTTCTCGGAGGAAAGGATAATCATCAATCCTATCAACAAAAAGAGAACCGCGCCAATTGCCAAACCACCCAATTGCAATGATTGCGGCAACGGTGCAAATGGCAGCACCAGCAAAAAAATGATGATCAGTCCAACGCCATCCAATACGCGTTCAACGAGTACAGTTGCGAGCGTCGCAAATCCACTGACATTTTCTTTCAGCCCGAGCAGATACGGTTTCAGGAAATCTCCGGCGTGCGCCGGTAAAATATTATTGCTCATGAAACCGATCATCGTGTAGGTGAAAACAGTGCTGTAACTGATATCTTTTACCGGGCGGAGCAGTATTCGCCAGCGCCATGCCCGCAAAAACATGGACATCACCGCCATCGCCGAAACAGCGATAATCGTCAGCCAGCTCACCCGCATCAGCGAGCTCCAAAAGCTGCCGATATCAATTTTGTCGAATGCGAGATACAGGAAAAATCCCGAAAACCCGAATGACAGTAATAATTTGACGGCATGAATCATAATGAAATATTCTTGAATACATCTTCAATATTTTCAACAATTAACGAATCGAGCAACCGGCGCAGAGCAGCTTTGGAAACCGGCATTCCGGCAATGCTTTCGCTCGATTTTTTGACGAGATACACTTGAACATATCGTTCGAATAAATATAAACTGACAAACTGCATCAATAACGATTTCTCGATCGGATAAACGTCGTGGTAGCGTTGCAAAAACACATCCAGCAAACGGTACGCCCTTCGCCACGGGAAAATCAGCGCGGTCCGTGTCAAAAGAATATCACTGCACATTCTTGCCAAATCATTGTAACGTGAACCGGTACCGCAGGTTTCGTAATCCAATAGATGAACGCGATGGTTGTGAACCAGCACATTCCGAAAAGTACAGTTGCCGTGAATCAGCGTTGGTTGCGGATCGACCGGCGAATGCGTTGCCAGCCATTTTTCTATTTTTTTACCGGTTTCATCGAGCTTTTTAGCTTTTTTGAGGCGATCGGTCAGTTTTTGATGGAGTGATTTGGAAATGGTTGGCGCATTCGCCGAAATACCGTTTTTGTGGAATAACGCCAGCATTTCGCCAAAATCGCCGAGAACGGCGCGCATTTGTTTAATGCCGCTGCCCGGTTGCCAACATGACCGATAAATCACCTGATTAAGCTGCTCACCCTGCACCTGCGCTGAAACAATAAACGCCGGTGAATGCGAAACACCAACGGCTTCGACCGGCAAATATGCGGGCGTTTGTTCCCAAACATCGTTCGCAAAACGATAGCCGCGTGCCTCCCCAATCAGTCCGTCTGTTTTGCCATTTTTGGGTATTTTGAGATACCACAGCCGCTCGCCGTGCACGCGATAAACCACATTTCGCCCACTTTGAAAATAGTCGATGCGCAACTCTCCCGCTTCGATGGATGTATCGTTTTGGCCATCGCGGAGCGTTTCGTAGTGTGCTGCAACTGCGTCAAAAATTTGCGTCAGTTCCGGAGATTGTGTTTCAGTTGGTGCGGTTGCGATAATTTCCATTGATTTGTTCTGTAAAATGATTGTCTTGCCGCTATTTTTTGAATCAGATTGCGACGATAAAATCGGGTCAACAAAATACGCCGATAATTGGGGAAATCAAATTATCGGCGTATTTTCTGTGAAAACTTAGTTGATTTTTGGAACCAGCCGGTGCGCAAGCGCAATTATCTGGCTAAAATCATTTTGATCGTTTTGGTGAAATTATCTGTTCGCAATCGCACGAGATAAAAGCCCGAAGCGACTGTATTGCCAAAGTTATCGGTCGAATTCCATCTGTAAATATGCTCACCCGGATTCAGTTCACCGGAGAAAAGGGTTTTCACCGCCTGTCCGTTGATGTCGTAAACTATCAACCGGGCTTGTAGCAACTCGCCAACGCGGAAACGAATATTGGTTTCGTTATTGAACGGATTGGGATAGTTGGCATACAATTGGAAATCTTCGATGCTGCCCGCCGCGATAACGACCCGGACAATTTGGCGATAGGCAATTTTTTGTCCATCGGAATCGATGCTGGATAAACGGTATTCGTAGCTGCTATTGCTGAAAATTGCGCCATCCGGATAGTCATATTCGCTCACTTTGGCGATATCGCCAACACCGGGCATCCGCCCGATTTCCCGAAATTCGGGTTCGGTGCTTTCACGACGATCGATAATCCATTCCAGATTTCCCGATTCCGCTGCGCTGACCCAATGCAGGTTTACCCGGCTATCCGCCACAGTTGCAGAAAAAGAAGTGAGCACCGCCGGACGATTGGTGAGATTCGGTGCTCTCGGCGTTCCGGCACCGGCTATGCCGGAACGGTTGTAATCGATATAAATATTTTCGCCATTGTTGGGTATCAGGTTTCGCTCGAACAGTTGTCGCGGTGACCATTCCGGCTTTGCGTTTCCGTGCGCATTGAAATAGTCGATAGCGGTGGATAGATCATCAGCTATCAACGCAATGCCGTCACTTCCGCCATCAAACGTAAATCCCGGATTTGTGAAATCGGGAGTGATATCATATTCAGCTGCGAAAGCGGTGGCATTCCGGCAGATTACTTTGTAACCGAATCCATCAATCGTGCCACTCAAAGCCTGGGTTGCCGGGGACGGGTTATCGTCATCTGAATAGATCATCGAATATCCGGTAAGGTTTATCGCTAATGCAGTGGTGTTGTAAATTTCCACAAATGAAGCATCGATATTTCCCGCGCTGTTAACTTCGGAAATTACCAGCGGGTGAGCATTTTCGGCATTCAGCGGCAGGATGTTACACCATACACTGCCGGCACTATCGTTCGCGGCGATAACCATTACATCGCTGGTTGCGGTCAACTGCTGATACGATACGGAAAGGTCATTAAATCCGTCCGTATCGTGCTGAATGATGGGAATCCAGTCTGAGGTTACAATATCTCTGAGGCTGTTTCGGTCCAACGCAACGTATTGGATGCTGTTGTTCAACGTTGCAAAGATGTATAATTTGTCATTGGTTTCATCCAAACTTAACGCCGGGCGGGTTCCACCGGGCGCCTGAACATTGAACACGGACCAGTTGCCATCGCTGATGCTGCGCCGGAACAACGCAAACGTAACGCCGGCCGGGCTTAGCCCGCCATACTTCCCGACCAGATACAAATTCTGCTCAAAATCTTTGATGATGCTAACGTGGTTATCGCCGGTAAATTCTGGATATCCATAGTTTAAACCTTCTTCTACCCAGTTACCGGGAATTGCCGGATCATCGCCATCTTTCAATTTGAAAAACCGGAATTCGGGTGAGTTGCTGTTTTCGCCAAGAACCAAACCGATATAATCATTTTGTTGATCGCGAAAGGCCACTGCATCGGTCATGCTCCGGGAATTCAATTCGTTCAAAATATCAAAAAATTGCCAGGTGGCGCCGTTGTCATCGCTGAATTGACCCTGCAATGAATTTGCAGTATTTGATGTAAAAATGAATAATCTGCCATTGTTTGCGCGGGTTATGCATCCGGCATGATTGTTATTTGAAGTCGTCGTAACTGCAACCGGGCCAACCCCGAGCGACCAGTTTTTGGTGCTATTATTGTATTCCAGCCGCCAAAAACGGGATTGTGCCGTATCCACAATAAACAGCAGATCGAGTTTCGATTCGATATAGCCATCAACATACGATACCTCATCCAGGCTGTTATCATATAAAAAGGATTCAACCCAATTTCCGTTATCGTATTTGTAAATATAGCGATTGCTACCGTCGCCGGATTTCACAAAAAGTCCCCACCAAAACCCGTCATGCCAAAACACTTTGCTTTGGTTTGAACGCAGGGTTTGTTTGGCAACACCCGGAATTTCCCGACCGGTGGTTTGCGCGTTTGCTGTTGCAAGCCAAAAACAGATGGCGAAACATATTTGGCAACAAATGCGAACGCTATGGCGGGATAAGCTGTCGTTCATTCGTTTATTCTTTTCATGATATTTGGATTAAAAGAGGCAGTTTGATTCATCCCGGAATTACTGCATCAGCGGTGCGTTGTTCCCCAGCAGGTGAAATATTTTGCTGCCACAATTATTCAGGCATAATCGATAAAACAACCCTGTGATGTATCAATAAAATACAACCGGCAGCTGATTTTTATGACTATTATTTTATGTTTTTTGGTGTACCGGTGTTCCGTGAGCAGTTTTTTATCATCGATTGGCTCACCCGTTCAAAGCGTTCAGCAGCAGAATTCCAACAATGAAGCTGGCTTCGCAATTTGGAAATGCGATTGGATATGCACACACTAAATGTTGATTGAAGGGTTTCGTTGGCAAAAAAATTCCCGTTCGCGACAATCCGTAACGGGAATTTAAAGGATAATAAAATCGTGAATGTTTTATTGCAGGGTTTTATTTATCGTTTGTAAACATTGATAAAATTATATTTTACAGCTTGTTAGCGCGCCAAAATCATTTTTACCGATTTATAGAAATTATCTGTTCTCAATCGCACGAGATAAAATCCCGAAGCGACTGTATTGCCAAGGTTATCAGTGGCATCCCATCTGTAAATATGCTCGCCCTGATTCAACTCGCCGGAGAAAATCGTTTTCACCACCCGACCGTTGATATCGTAAACCACCAGTGTGGTTTTGGTCGGTTCGCCGATGCGGAAACGAATGTTGGTTTCGCCGTTGAACGGGTTGGGATAGTTGGCATACAATTGGAAATCTTCGATGCTGCCTGCAGTGATGTTCACCCGGACAATTTGGGGATATTGATTAATTTGCCCACTGTAATCCACATTCGAGAGGCGATATTCGTATGCATTGCCTTCGAGAACCGCGGCATCCAGAAAGTCGTATTCATGTCGTTCGTTGGTGGTTCCGTTGCCGGCCATTCGCCCGATTTCGTGGAAATTTTCGTCTGTGTTCATTCGCCGTTCGATGATCCACTCAAAATTATCAAGCTCTGCGGAAGTTGCCCACTGTAAATTTACCCGGTTATTTTCAACCGTTGCGGCAAAGGAGCTGAGCAGCACCGGCAGGCTGGTATCATTTGTTCCGCCGGGGGTTCCGGCGCTGGTGGTGCGGGAGCGATCATAATCAAGATAAATATTGGAGCCGTCGTTTGGCCAGCGGGTGCGCTCAAACAGTTGCCCGGAAGACCAGCTTTCCATCTCGCCACCGGCATCATTGAATTGATCAACAACTTCGACAGCGTTGGTTTTGTTAATCCCGTTTTTTTCGAGATTGCCGGCGTTGTTGTTTACCAATGCAATACCGTCTTTTCCGCCATCAAAGACGAAACCGGAATTTGTAAAATCGGCCGTTCCGCCGTACGTCGAATTATATGTTGAGCCGTTTTTTGCGAGCACTTTATATCCGTAACCTAAAATCGTACCACTCAGTGATTGTGTTGTTGGAGAAGTGCTATTGTTATTGTAATACCGCAATTCGTAATTTGCCAAATTGATAACTGATCCGGAAGTGTTGTAGATTTCGAGATAGGAAGCATCGGGATTATCGGTACTGTTCACTTCTGAAATAATGAGCGGATCCGATGCTGAAAAGCTCAAATCAATGGTATTATACCAGACCTCTCCGCTATTATTATTTGAGCCAAGAACCATCATATCTGTTGCACTTCCGAGTTGCTGGTAGGAAACAGACAAGTCCGTAAACTGATCTTCGCCTTCTTGCAAAACAACTGACCAGTTTGAGTTGCTGATATTTCCAAGATTTCCTTTATCCAGCGTAGCATATTTAATAAAAAAACCAATTTGGGCAAATAAGTATAGCTTATCATTGGTTTCATCGAAACTGAGTGCAGGGCGCCCGTCTTCCACCAAAATATCGTCAACGCCTGATCCTTTGGGTAAGAAATTGACACCGACATCATATTTAGTCCAATTGCCGGTAGAACTACTTCTCTCAAACAAAACAAGTGGCGTAGGCCCGCTGGTGTATTTGCCAATCATATATAAGTTTTGATCAAAATCTTTGATCAAACTGCAATGATTATCCGCGCGATCCGTTCCGATATTTAGTGTTTCGCTATTCCAGTTTCCGCTGCTTGTTGGACTGTCACTATCAGCCAGTTTATAAAATCTGAAATCATAAGGTGTGCTGTTTTCGGCAAGCAAAATTCCAACATAATCTGTGTTATTATATCGAAAGGCAACTGCATCTGTTAGGCCGCCGGGCAATGAACCATCAATCGTAAAAGCTGTCCAATTACTTCCATCATCCGAGCTATGCCACCCTTTTAAACCGGAATCTGTTGTAAAAATAAAGATATCACCATCGTTCGCTTTAACGATACACCCCACGTTATCTGAGCTGTTATTTACGGTAACGGTAACATTATCAACACCGGTTGACCAGGTGCCATTGCTTCCGTCATAATCCAACCGCCAAAATTTTGATCGCCGGGTATCGACGACGTATAATTTATCGTTTTGAGAATCGATGAATCCATCCAAATACAATGCAGTTCCCAACGAAGTGTTGAAAACGTAAGCTTCTGTCCAGCTTCCATTTTCAAACTTATATACGGCTCTTCTTTTCTCGTTAGAATTGTGGAATAATCCCCACCAATAGCCATCATGCCAAAAAACTTTGCTCTGATTAGCGCGCATCGTTTCATTAGATATGCCAGAAATCGGATACCCAACGGTCTGAGCAAAAATCTTTGTTATCGATAAAATGGAAAATAAAATCATACAGAGAACAAACAGTGTGAGGCGGGGTGCAGTTCTATCATTCATGGCGTAGCGTAACTTTCCTGTGCGTATATCCCTATTTCCTTTTGAAACAAAATCTTAGCTGACAGAAATTTTTCTCTGGCAGTTGATGTTGTTTCAGGTTTCCCTTTTTTAAGACGAAGGTGCAAAAATAATTAACGCACCCAGATGGATAGGTGCGTTATGTCATATTTTGAAAAATAATCATTCTTGAAACACCTCTGATTTACTGACTAAGGTAAATTTTCATGATTTCTTCAACAATTTCCGCCGCGATTTCTTCCGGTGCCCGGTTCGATTGTTTTTCGATGGTCGGGATATTTGCCAAAACTTTGCGGTAATACGCCTGAAATTCGTTGATTTCCTCCGCTCCAAGCTGCGGTTTTCGGGAAATGATATCATCTGCATTGTTCCAGATAAACACCACACGGTCGGGTTGGGGAAAAAATTTGCAGACAAACCAGCGCCAGGTGCGAAACTGGTTGATCGGTCGTTTTTTGTAAATATAGCGCAGGTCGTAAACATAGCGATCGCTCAGCACAATGCGCCCACGCGCCACATTCGGCTTTACTTCCCGGAGGTAGCGATACCACATTTCTACATATACTGCAAAATAATAGATAAATCCTTTGAGCGTCCCACTCAGCCATTTGGCAACCATCGGCAGTAAAGAATGTGATACTTTTTTACCGGATAATTTTTGCCGAATCAAATCAAACCAATCATCTTTCGGCGGGAACAGCTTCCATTCGTACACTTTTTTGAGCAAAGGCGAACGGACAAACCCCCACGGACCCATGTAAACAAATTGGTACTTAATTTTTCCAGCTTCATCCAGCAAACGCTGAACATGCTCCACCGTAGTGCTTTTTCCGGCGCCATCTACACCCATAAATGCGATATGCACACCGCGTTTTTGTTTCCCGGATGAAGGTATTGTTGAATGATTTTGGGATTGTCCATCTTTTTTCAGTGCATCAGCAATCATTTGCGACTGTGAATTTGCAAAAGCCAGATCGTTACAAAACGCTGCAGGATCTGCGCAAAATTTCTCAAAAACCGATTGGACAACCGGATTACCCATGCTTTTCCGAAGATAATGTTGATCCAACGGTTCCACCAAACATTTTTCGACCATACTCAAATGCTTTACCTGCAAACACTTTTTGCCAATTAGGTTGTGATAAAACAGATGTAACAGTTCATCTTCCGGAGAAAGCAAATGGTACCCTTGCGCTGAATGTTCCAACCGTTCGTAAATGCCATCGAGCGGCAAATAATTGATTCCGTTTTGGATAAGGGCATAGTGAACATCGAGCAACAGCAATTTTCCGTTGTCAAATTTACCAAACACTGCTTTCGATGGTGCATCGTTACGGAGCGCAAATCCGTTTTGCTGAACGAGCTGTTCAAATTCATCTTTTGATTCCGGCCAAATCAAGACATCCAGTTCATCCAACGCCGGATCGTCAGGATTTTTGTCCCGTAACAGGCTGTAGCGAACGTTGCTGTTTTTCAGCACTTCGACAATTTCTTTATAAGTCGCGATGTTTTCCATCGTTTTTGTGTGATCCATTTCGATACTATTTTTCAGTTTGTTTAGCGATTATTTATTCGCGCCGGAAATGCGCTCCCACTCCATTCCATGAATAACTTCGGCAAGTTCCGGCACGGTGCGTACCCGGTCGATAGCGAACACATCACTCTGGGGATGAAAAAATCCCTGATTTGAAGTGCAGGAGCTGTCGAATCCCGCATCGATAACATATTGGCGAATACGTTCATTAAAATATTCGTACGGGCCGCTGTTGGGATAGGAAAAATGGCGACACGGTTTGCCAAGCTGTTTTTCGAGTTCTGCTTTTGCGCCGGAGATTTCTTTTTGTGCATCTTCGGGATCTGCGTTTGGCAAATTTAAATGGGACAGCGTGTGTGCGGCAATCACCATTCCCATCTCATGCATTTGCTTTACTTGCGACCAATCGAGCATCAAATCGGTAACTTCCTGCAGCAACTGATCGCTGCCAAGCTGCTCGACCAGTTGCGATATCACCGCATCGCGAACGGCGCGATTGTTCGATTTGATCAGTCGCACCAGTGTGCGAATCGCCTTCCAGCGCGATGATGTATCGCTCAATGTAAAGTGAAACGTTTCATCCGCAGCGGTTATCGATAATTCGGGTTTTCCGGTTTTCAATATCAAATAGGTCACTTCTGCCAGCCAAAACCGTGTTTTGCGCCCCATTACTTCCGTGACAACGTAAAATGTGCCGTTCGCACCATATTTGTTCAAAAGTCGCGCGGCTTCCAAATTATCGAGATAACCGTCATCAAATGTGAAAACCACGCTGTTTGGCGGCGGCGTTTGTCCGCTGCGAACGATGTCCACAGCTTCGTCCAGCGATAGCACGGTGTAATATTTTGCAAAATAACGGACGTGCGCCTCAAATTCAACTGCGGAAAGCGCAATCGGCGGCGATGTGTAAAAATTATCTTCCGGAGAAACTATCGCATGGTATCGCAAAATTGAAATGTTTTGATTTGGCGAAAATTTACGGATCAAACCGTAAACGCCAATTTGCAGAAACAATTTTTTGATGATAAGTGATAGCTGTTGTTTCATAAAAGCGGTTGTTTTGCAGTTGAATTTCGATAATGCTGATAATTATACATTATTGAATTGTCGGAATGCAATCAGGATTTTTTAGTGCGAACCACAAAAAATAATAATGTTAGCGGAAATGTCAGGTTCAAAATGCGAATAATCCAAAGTGCGGCAATATTCAAGAATCGCCGAAGCGAGGTTTCGGTAAATAATCGTTGATAATCGGCTTCAGAAACATAAATTTTGGGATGCCGTCCAAATTCCAGCGCAAGCCCGTCATAAATAAACTTTTCCAGTTTCCGATTGCCCAACGGTATAAAAATCGATGAAATCCAATCGAAATGTGCGTTTACTTCGCTGGAGGGTGTCAATCCGACAACTGCGCTATCCAGAAAATCCAGATAGTATCTGGATCGATCGTTCACTTTTGGATTGAGTCCGTAAATTTTAAATTCGTCCGCATTGAATCCGGCAGTCATCATATCGTTAACATTTATGAAGCGATTTTGGTAGCTCGGTAAACCACCCTCGTACATATCCACAACGCCATCATAAGCGGTGCTATCCAAAAGATAAGTGGTTTGAATCGCAACATGGCCTTCCCCATCCAGAAATTTATTGGGAATTAGCAAGTGCACTATGTTGTAGTTGATGCCCCGCTGTTGTAAATAATATGCCAACGCATACGATTTATTTGAGCAATTTCCGCGACCGGATGCCAAAATTTCATCGAATCTGGCTTTGGGCTCCACCGTGTAGGTTTGACCACTGCGATAGGGAATTTGGCTGATAACTTCGGAAACATCAGCGGCTTCAGCATTGTTCAACTGCATCATTTGTTGCATATCTGCAGTTTGAATCGTGTTCGCTTTGAGGAAGGCGATGGGGTTAAAAACCATAAAAGCCGTAACAAACAGCGCCAGCACAACTTGAACTAACATCAGTGTTTTGAGTATGTTTTTGCTCAATTTATCTCATCCCGGAGAATTAAATGAATAGTCGACCCGAACAATTAGCATATCGAGATAAAATAGCATGAAACCTCAATTCCGGTTTGCGTAAAATCACGGTTACAGGAGTAAAAAATCCCACGTTTGGGAACAGTTACGCCAGATATTGCTCATACCAAATCTGGAATGCGATGAGCGCCAACAGGTTGTCTGTATAATCTTCTTTCATCCCAAAATGGTCATCCAGGGTTTCCTGCACAATTTTCGGGTTGAAAATACCTTGTTTTTGGATGTAGCTGCTGCCGAGCAAATCGTAACACATATCGCGAAGTTCTTCGCGAATCCACACACCAACCGGCGCGCCAAAACCTTTTTTCTTTTGTTCGAACACGTAATCCGGGAATTTGTTGCGGAAAATCTGTTTTTGGATGTGCCGAAGTTTGAATCCGTTCAATTTCAAATTGGAGGGAATTCGCGCCGCAAATTCCACCACGCGATAATCCAGATACGGCACCCGCCCTTCCAGCGAAACGGTCATGGTCATTTTGTCGCTGAGCATCAGTAATTGTTCCGGCAACGATGTTTTCAAATCGAAATACATGATTTTATCGAGCAGTTCATCCGAGTCGCAGCCGTCAAAATATTGATCATAAAAATCGGGCACATCGCGATTTTCCAACGCGAGTTGCGACCGGAAATCATCTTTGAAAACGGAGGTGTATTCGCCGTATTGTTGTTGCAACGCCATATCCGCCGTATTGAAATACGCTTTCGCCAGCCGGAAATAATTGAGCACCGTGCTGTTGCGATCGACCGGCAACCGGTTAACCATCGGTTTTACCACGTTGCGGCGAAACCAAACGGGCATCAACTTCACATATTTGTTCATTTGCACATTGTAAATATCGGCGATAGCCGCCAAACAGCTCGTCCCCGCCCACTCCGGAAAGAATTACGGTGACGGTTTCCCGCGCCAATTTTGAAACGAGGTATGTAACCAGAAAAGAGGAATCCGCCAGCGGTTCATCGAGATGCCCGATGAGCTTCGGGAATAAATCAACCACATCCGGACGAACCAGAATTTCGTGGTGATTGGTGCCGTAATCTTTCGCAAAGCGGCTTGCAGATTCCAATTCGTTATACGAATCGAAACCCTCACCAAAACCGATGCAATAAGTGTTGATGGTTTTCGTGCCAATTTCTTTCATCAAATGCACGATGCCGCTGGAATCGATGCCACCACTGAGAAATGCGCCGAGCGGCACATCGGAAACAAGTTGATAATTCACGGCACTTTTCAGCAGATCATACAGTTGTTCGCCGATTTGTTCTTCGCTGCCCGTCATTTTATCGCGATAGGCTACATCCCAATATTTGGTGATTTGGATATCACGCCCGCGAATCCGCATAAAGTGCGCAGGCGGAATTTTGTGAATATTTTTGAACATCGTAAACGGCGCAGGTGTAAATCCGTATTTCAAAAATGCGCTGAGCCCCTGCATATCCAGTTCTGCTTTCACATCCGGGTGTTGCAAAATGGCTTTGATTTCGGAAGCGAACACCACTTTTTCATCATCGCGATAATAATACAGCGGTTTGATGCCAATGTGATCCCGCGCCAGCACGAGTTGTTTTTCGGTGTTATCCCAAATTGCCAAACCGAACATGCCGTTGAGCTGTTTCACAAAATCCAGCCCGTGCTCCTGATACATATTCAACACCACTTCGGTATCGGTTTTTGTCTGGAACTTGTAGCCTTTTTCAACCAATTTCGGGCGATGATCCACAAAATTATACACTTCGCCGTTAAACACGATCACCTTTTGCTGGTCTTCGCTAAAAATCGGCTGGTGCCCACCACTGAGGTCGATGATGCTCAATCGCCGCATTGCCAACCCGACGTTGAACTGGGTGAAAAATCCCTCGTCATCCGGTCCGCGATGCTCGATGGCGTCGTTCATCCGTTTGAGGATCGGCTGCTCAACGTGTTTTTCTGTATCAAAATGGTATATGCCAACAATTCCGCACATTTGCGAGAACTCCTGTTTTCAAAGGATAAGTGATAAAAGAAAAAGGATAAAAAATATATGGTTAAATCAATTTTTGCGATTTACGATGTTACAACTTTTGGGTCATTACTGCATGGGCAGTAACCCCAATTACAAAACATCGTTCAACTTGTAAGAGCATAAAAAACAAATGCTTATTCTTTTGAACGGGTAATCACAAAACCACCGCATTCGGTAAAACAAACCATTGTGGACGCATCAATTTTGCGAGGCTTTTGCCGGATTTCCGGTTGCGGCGCCGGATTGTTTTGTTGCGCCATTTGCGGTTTTTGCTGCGCTTTCAACTGTTTCAGCATCTCGTACATGATTCCAAACTGCATGCTTGATTCCCTTCCGCTCGTCCCAAATGCCGAGCATTGCTGCGTAATAAACGAGGTAAAAATAGTATGGTAGATAGATTAATTTCGGAATCGATTGTTGCTGTGCATCCAGTTTTGCGCCGATAAACGTTGCCGCAAACATGTAAATTTGTGCCGCCAGCGCAACGGTGTAAAACACATTTTGGGATGGAATCACCAAAGCTAAAGTTATCAAAAACAATAGGATAATCATCGGCATACTGAACCAGCGAATCACTTTGTGCGACACCAATTCCCACAGAAATGGTGCATCCCGTAAAATCCCGTACGAACCGATGGTTCGTTTTACCGCCCGCCAACTGCGATTGGCGATTCGCCGTTTTCGTTTGAATTCTTTGCCAAATTCTTCTGCAGCGTCTTCGTAACAAATCGCTTTTTCGTTGAAAATGCCGCGATAGCCTTTTGACACAATTTGCAGCGGATTCACAAAATCGTTGATGTCATCATCGCGCAGCGGAAAAAACAGCCCTTTGCGAATCGCGTAAATGGCGCCGTCGCCGCCAACAACAGAATAAAATTCGCTCTCCAGTTTTTTGAGCAACAGCTCAAATTTCCAATACAAGCCTTCGCTTTCGGTGGCTTCGGTATCGCCCTCGCTTTGGTTGTAAAGCGCAGCGCCCATCACGTAACCGACTTTGGCATCGCCAAAATATTTCACGAGTTCGCGAATGGCATCATTTTTATACATGGCGTTGGCATCGGAAAATACGATCACATCGCCGGTTGCTGCAGCCACACCGTGATTCAGTCCGGCGGATTTGCCGCGCCGTTCGTTTTGGCGAACGAGCTTGATGCGCGCATCTTTCGCAGACCATTCCCGAACGATGTCATCCGTGCGATCGTCACAGGCATCGGAAACAACAATCACCTCGAATTTGTCTGCGGGGTAATCCAGCGCCATCGTGTTCCGCAATTTTTCATCGATCACCGCTTCTTCGTTATATGCGGAAATCATGAAGGTAACTCGTGGCAAATTGGATGAATCAGACTGCGGCTCACCGGCGCGTAAGCCCAATTTTATCATCAGCTTAAGCAACGCCGGATAAATGAGATACGGGTAAACCAGCAGCACAACCAGCACCCAAAAAATGTATTCGAGAACAATCATTTGTTACCGTTTCCAGTTATTTTTTACCACGCCAAACCGTCGTATTTGGTTTTGATGCTATCCAGTTCTTTGACGATGCGGACGTAATCGATCACCAATTTATCGCCTTCCAGCGTTTGCACCAGCTCTTTAAATTCCGGGCTGTGGTTGCCGATCACCAGCACTTCGGCGTGATCCACAACGTCTTGCATTTCCGCAACCATCAGGCTGGAAATGTGGGGAATTTTGTTGTTGATATATTCTTTATTCGCGCCAAACAGCCGGGCGAGGTGCACATTCTTATCGTAAATTTTGAGATCGTATCCTTTTCCGATGAGGCGCTCAACAACATCCACCATCGGGCTTTCGCGCAAATCGTCCGTGTTGCCTTTGAAGCTCAGTCCCAACACGCCAACTTTCTTTTTGCCGGAATCGATAACTTGTTCGATCGACCGTTCGATGTGGCTTTGGTTGCTCGGCATGATCGAATTGAGCAGCGGCAAATCCAGATCGTTGTCACGTCCGCGATAAGTTAGCGCGCGCACATCTTTGGGCAAACATGAGCCGCCAAATGCGAATCCCGGTTTCAGGTAATACGGCGAGAGATTCAGTTTGGTATCCATGCAGAAAATGTCCATCAGCTTGTGGCTGTCCACGCCTTCCGCTTTGCAGATGGTGCCCATTTCGTTGCCGAACGCCACTTTCAGCGCATGGAATGTGTTGTTGGCATACTTGACCATTTCCGCAACTTTTACATCGGTGCGAACCAGCGGTGCATCAAGATGGCTGTAAATTTCCGCCAGATATTGACCGCTTTTTTCGTCCATTTCACCAATAATTGTGTAAGGCGGATTGTAAAAATCTTTTAGCGCAGAACCTTCGCGCAAAAATTCCGGATTGGAGCATGCCCCAAAATGTTCGCCGGCTTTTTTGCCGGATGCTTCCGCGATAATTTGCAGACAACGTTCATGGGTTCCCGGCGGCACCGTGCTGCGAATTACGAACACGTGATAATGATCGACATCTCGCAAAGCCTCGCCAATCTGCTGCGCCACGCGATAAATGTAATCCAGCGTAACGCTGCCGTTTTTTGCGCTCGGCGTGCCCACGCAAACCAATGAAATATCTGAATTTGCGACGGCTTCTTTAAAATTTGTCGTCGCGTGAAGCTGTCCGGATTTTACCACGCTGGACAGGATGTCCTCCAGACCCGGCTCAATAATCGGGCTTTTGGCATCGTTGATGATGTTCACTTTGTCTTCACTTACATCCACACCGGTAACTTTATGCCCTGCGCGAGCAAAACATGCTGCAGAAATGCAGCCAACATAGCCTAATCCAAATACAGCAATTTTCATGCGAACCTCCGTTTTTACGGGTGATATTCCCGTTTCCCTGAGTTGGTTATCATTTTTAAATTTCTGTTTTACTTTTCAAATAATTTGCGAAATAAACCGGTGCTTCAATGGCTGCAGCTTCAACCATGCCGCTATTCGAAAGCAATTTGTCCACCGCACCCAAAGCGGCATCTGCTTTGGCAAAAACGGAATCGTTTTCAACCAGTATCGTTCCCGGAAAAATATCTGCCAACGCATGGTAATTTCTGGAAACAATATCCAGATATTTTTGGCTATGGCGCGGCCGTGCCGCCATTAATACTTCGGTTGATGAATTCAAAATCAAAACTAAATCCGTTTTTGGTGCAAATTTAAATATCAGCCGGTACATCCAGTAATAATTGCTTTCGTGAAGCGGATAATGCGTTAAGTGATCGTGAATAAAACGATCTGTTAATACAATATCGTTGGCATAGCGCAACTTTATGAGCAGAAAAAATAAATAGCTGCGCAATAAATAAACGATTGCGAAAACCGGGAATTGCCAATGGCTGCGCAGTCTGAAATTGGCAAACCGGTCGCGATTCATCGGTTCGGGATGTTCGTTTTCCGGTTTATCGTATTTGACGTTTACTTTGCGAATTTTCCGCTTTTTTTCGAAAAAAGATTTCAGCGTAATCAGGCGAAACCGGACATAATAGGCATCGAGACCCTGATCGTTGATCCGGCTGGCAGCCAATCGCGAACAGAATGATTTCCCGGCTCCCACAGGTCCTGTAAAAACGATGATTTTGCCCATTCACATCTACCTTATTTTGAAAAAAAATCGCCTTTGGTTAAAATGAAATCAGGATTTTTCGTTGTTTGAATAATCAATCACACGTTGGCAAACATCCTCAAAAACTTCCGCCACTTTTTCCCAACGGAAATGATCGTACACATATTGCCGGGCGGTTTTGCCCATTTGTTTGCGCTGCGCATCATCGCGAAGCAATTGCAACGTGTATTTGGCGAAGTCCGCTTCCGTGTCCGCATAAAACAAATGTTTGCCGTGTTCCAGCGGCAACCCTTCTGCGCCAACTGCTGTCGAAACCATCGATTTGCCCATCGCCAACGCTTCGTAAATTTTCATTCGCGTGCCGCCGCCAATGCGGATCGGGACGATGAAAACGGCGCTTTCGTGCATATACGGGCGGGTATCTTCCACCCAGCCGGTCAGCGTGATGTCGCTGTGATTGTCCACCAATTTCTGGATTGCCGGTGTCGGTTTGCGCCCGACGATCACCAGATCAGTTTGCGGCGCTTCCTTTTTGATCAGCGGGAAAATTTTCTCCACAAACCAGAGCATCGCATCTTCGTTGGGCAGCCAATCCATTGAACCTGTGAACACAAGTCGTTGTTTTTCCTGAATTTCCGGATTCGGCTTAAAAAAATCCGTGTCCACGCCGGTCGGGATGTCGTAAACACGAGTCGCGCCAAAATATTCTTCCATCCGCTCTTTATCGGTCGCGGAAACCGCGATCGTGCCGTCAAATTTGTTGCACATTTCGCCTTCGTGGCGCATCATCCGTTTGTGCTGCAATCCCCAAAAAATCTTTTCGACGATGTTCCCGGCACGATCCAGATGCCGCCGGGTGATATCCGCCTCCACATTGTGCTGGAACATCAGCGTGGGCACACCGCTGTTGACATGCTGAAAATTGAGCGTCGATTGCAAAAAATCGCAGATCGCCAGATCGTATTGCTCATTTTTCAGTTCGTCCAGAACCGCTTTTTCCAGCTCGTTGGAATAATCGTTCAGCACATTAATCGGGTATTTTGAAAACGATTGCGCCAGAATTTTCAGATAAAATTTGAGCGTGTAACGCTCCATTTCCTTCCACGGCACCGGGATAAATTTGTCGCAAAGCTGATTCATTTGCGGCACATATTGATCATCTTTCGGCGATTCCACATTGCTGATTACCGTCAGCGATGCGCGCTCTTTCAACTTCCGCAGAATATTTCCGGTGCGAATTTTCCCGCCCGTATCCATCGGAAACAGGAATCTTTGGGAAAGGAACAGAATTTTCAGCTTATTTTTGTTGCTCATTTTTATTGAACCCGGTTTCGAGTAATTCCCTGATTTTTTTGATGTTATCTGCCATTTTTCCGATAATGCCGAACAGCGTGACAAACAAGATTAAGTATAAAATGCCACCGAAAAGGTTTAAGTAGAGTGTTGTTTCTGACACTACAATTCCTCCCTGAATTGAATATTTGACTTAACATTCATCCATCAAATTAATCGGCAATCAACACCGCAACTTCATCCGCAACCGTATCGCGGATTTCCGGTTTAATGACATTCGATTTTACCGTTTCGAGATTTTGGATCACTTCATCCAGCACCCGAACCATATCGGGAATGCTTTCGTGATCGTACGTAATTGCGCTCGGCGGGCGACGATGGTTTTCGCTGGCAACCACCGGAACGCCCAACGCCAACGCCTCCAAAACCGATGAACTGACGCCATCGCGAATGGGCGTGCGCAGAAAAATATCTGATTTGGCAACCAGCGTCAAAAACATATCGTGATCGAGATCGCCGCAGAAAAACACATGATCGTCGATGCCCAATTCACTCACCAGCGCGCGGATATCCTCTGAATTATCGTGCGATCCGAGAATCATCAATCCCAGTTTCGGGTATTTCTTCACCAATTCGGCAATACCCTTTACCATGCTGTCGATAAAAAATTCCGGGCGAAAAAAGACATACGAACTGATCAATATTTCTTTGTTTTTCAAAAATTTCGCCAATTCGGTGCCGGGTTGTTGCTCAAAAAATTGCAGGTATTGGCGACTGAATGCCTGGATCGGCACAATTTTTTTCGGCGAAATGCCGTATTCGACAATTTTGGCTTTCACTTTTTCGTCATTACAAATGATGCTTTTGGCAACGCCAAAAATAAATTTGAACATCGGGATGAGATGCGGTGCCTGTTCACGCGGAAAATAAATTTGTTTCGGTCCGGCGTGCACTGTTAAAATCGGGCGTTTGAACGTGAGCAGATTGCAAATTTCCGCCAAAATGGTGAGCACAAAACCCTTCGGCGAATTGCCATTGAGGTGCATGTGCACGCGATAGCCTTTCAAGCTGTGCAAAAATACCTTTTTGACATAATCGATACCGCTCAGCGAAGTCAGATATTCCGGGCTGGGAATCATCCGGCTTTCAGGCGCGATATTCACCACCTGGCATTCGTGTCCGGCTTCGATGAGCGCATCTTTCACAAACGAGACCCGAACGCCCCAACCCGCGCGCGGTGGCGGATAACTGCTGATTTCCAGAATTTTTTTAGCACTTCCGTTGGTCGAAAAAGACATTCTACTTCCTGATCAATTATTTTCGTTTCCCAAAATTTTTACTTTGGACTGTCCGGCATCCGTCAATTGCACAAATACACCATCGGCAATATCGCTGCCTAAGTTCAATGAAATATCGAGTTTATCGCTTGCCAAATGGCTCACTTTCAAAAAATGCCATTCGGGATTTTCTCCGGTATTTTGTGATTCTACCACAAACAGTGCATCCGTTTCCGGCGCATTTTCACATCGCGGAATAAAATTCTGGCGCGATGCATTGAGATAAAATCGCACGGTAGTTTCAACCATATTTAATTGAAAAATTGAGATATCTCCGGTTTCGATGATTTGAAAATCATTCATTTTCTGCACATTTTCACCGAACGGAAACAGCATTGCAGCGGCGAACGGCAGTTTCTGGGTTGCGGAAATTCGGAGCACCGGAGCCGGTAATTTTTCGCCGTATCCGGGCGCGTTCCAGCCGTCTTCGGGTAGCTTTCCACCGGAATTTACTGCGATTGTTGCAGCATCCGGCAGCGCAAAAATCGCTGCGGGTTTTTGATCAACAAACAAAATTTGCTCTTTCAACTGAACTTCCGCCGGATGAAAATGTAGCGATGAAACAATGTTGAGTTCATCCGTTGCGTTTCCGCTAACTTCATCAAAAACAATAGCATATTTGCCTTTTTCGAAAAAAATGTGGCGCCTGTGAATGGCGTCTTTTTCCAGATTTGCAAATCGATCGGTTTCTGCGTAGGCATAATCGAATGATTCCGTAATCAGCTGATGCCGCAGCTTCGGCGACGACACCCGCGACCAACCGATGCGCCCTTCGTGAACCGCCTGCCCGCAGCCGTTGACCGTAATTGTGTTGTGTCCCAGCGAATCCCGGAAGTAGCGGTGCCATTCCAAATCGCCAAAATAGGTGTGAAATCCCGGATCGACAATCAGCGGTTTTCCGTTGGCAAACAGTTCGAATGCCAAAATATCGCCGTGCCCGTGTGCCGCTGATGGCGTGTCATCTTTGTGCACACCGTGGGCAATTTCTCCGCAATCAAACATTATGTAATTATTGGATTTATCCCAACCATCGCGCATCAGCAAATAACCGCTTGGCGCAAAAAATTTCGAATGTTCCGCTGGCTTTTTTGTGCGTAATTTTTCAAAATCAGCGATGCCGTTTTCGCCGAGCAGCCAGAGCAGTTCTTCGGTGGGTTCGTGTGCGACAAATTTCATATCGCTGCGTTGAAAAAGCACCGCGCCCAATGCCTGAAACGGACGTAAGTCCCATTTCGGTTCCGGGCGATAAAAATAAATCGAACGCGCGCTGTCGATATCACCGAGCATCGGCAACTGTCCGTCCGGACGGGTGAGATGCATCGGGAATTCGAGCATTTTTTCCAACCACTGCCAGACATTTTCCGAAACCGGTAAATTGTTTTTCTTTCGCAATAACGCCAGTTGCAGATAAAATCCGGTGGTAAAATGATGGTAGTAACTTGCCTGCTCAACCGTAAAACCGTCTTCGTTAAATTGCAACGGGAGTTGTGCTTCCATTTCCGCCCAATAGTGATCGCGCCAGCGCTGCATCTTCGGCGAATTTGGATACACCGTTCCCAAAAACGCCAGTGCAGCCAACTCCCCAATCAAATGATTGTACGGGCTGTAAAAATAGGACAAATTTTCTTCGATAATATCGCCCTGCAGCAACAATTGTTTGGCCAATTCTGCGCGGCGTTCGGACGTCCAAACCGGGGAATTTTGGGTGAAATAATACGACCAAATCCACGAAAAAATGCGCACCGCTTGCTCCAGCACCGATGTGTGGTTGATGCCATATTTGTGCGGCACTTGTGCAAACCAACTTTCCAGCCACTGCCAGATTTTTTCGGCGTATTTTTCTTCGCCGGTGAGATAATAGGCTTTGGCAACTTCGATAAAAAACTGGTGGCGATTGAGCTCCCAAACATATTTCACATCACCGAATTTATCGGTATTGAAGGTATCCATCTGCGAAAAATGGTTCAGCGGATAGCTGTTTCCGGTTTGCGGATTGACATTCCACTGAATTTTTTCCGGTAACTGCACCTGCAGTCCGAGCAAATTGAAGTTGTGAGCCAGCAACAAATCGGCGGCAACACGAACGTCATCGAGTTTCCCAAAAAAACTTGAATTAAATTCCGAGTTCAGCGTGGATGCGTCACCAGACAACCCGAAAAATTGCAAATCCGGTGCAGGAAACGTGTGCTTTTGAACATCCCAATTGGCGACCCAACGCGGGACGAACAAATCCGGTACATTGCCGTTACCGCCACTTGCTTTCCAACGCAGGGTTTCGGTACGGTTGCGTGCCACTTGCTTCACCCGAAAGGTGATTTCCGCAGTGGACATTTTTCGCAATTTTGAAACGTATTTCGCTAAGTTCATATTTTATTAGGTTTAGCCACGTTAATATTGAATCGATTTATCCAGTTTTGAGATGCCGGCATTCGCAGAAATGACGTTCTTTTTTTTAACCAAAACCGGATAAAAGCGTGGCAAATGGTTATGCTTTCGACAATATTTCCACAATCCGTTCGGCGGCGTGACCGTCCCACAATTCGGGAATTGCGCCTTTTTTCCACTCTCCGGCGAGCATTTGGCGGGCATTTTTGAGAATCGCTTCGGTATCGGGTCCCACCATTTCGTTGGTGCCAACTTCGATGGTAATCGGGCGTTCGGTGTTTTCCCGCAGCGTCATGCAGGGAATGCCCAGAAACGTGGTTTCTTCCTGAATGCCACCGGAATCGGTCATCACGAAACTGGTGTTTTGAGTGAGATTTGCGAAATCCAGATAGCCGATTGGCGGCAGTAACTTCAGATTTTTCATTGCTTTAACGCGATCGTCTAATCCGAGCACTTCGATATTTTTGCGGGTGCGCGGATGTATCGGGAAAACGATTTGGATATCACGCTGAATTTCTTCAAACGCGGCGAGAATTTTTTTGAAATTATCGGGATCATCCACATTGGAGGGGCGGTGCAGCGTTACCAGCGCAAAGCCTTTTGACTGCAAACCAAGCTCGTTGAGAATATTCGATTGGCGGGCTTTTTCCATAAAAAATGCCAGCGAATCGATCATCACATTACCGACAAAATGCACTTTTTCGTCCGGCACGCCTTCATTTTTGAGATTTTCCAACCCGCTTTTTTCGGTGATGAACAGGTGATCCGACAGTGCGTCGGTCACCAATCGGTTGATTTCTTCGGGCATTTTGCGATCGAAACTGCGCAATCCGGCTTCCACGTGAATCACGGGAATGTGTAATTTAGCAGCAACCAAACTGCACGCCACTGTAGAATTTACATCGCCAACAACCAGCACCATATCGGGTTTTTCATCGAGACAAACTTTTTCGAAATCGACCATGATTTTAGCCGTTTGCACGGCATGTGAACCGGAGCCGACACCCAGATACACATCTGGTTTAGGTAATTGCAAGTCATCGAAAAACAATTTGCTCATTTTTTCATCGTAATGCTGCCCGGTGTGCACCAAAACCGGTTGAAATTCATCCGGTCGAGCACTCATCGCGCGTTGTATCGGTCCGATTTTCATAAAATTTGGGCGAGCACCCACGACATTTATGATTTTTTTCATCGACAATAGCTCCTCTCAAAAACATGTTTTTCAACGACTTATCACAGATTGGTTGTTTGATTTTCTGAACCACGGCAATTTTTTATGTTACCCACTCATATTGGCAAACCGGTTGTCAAAAATTGAATTATCGGCAAAATAATGTGAATATTGATCATTTAAGCGACGTTTTATCAATAAAATGCAAGAATATTCAGTAATTGATGTGCTGCCAATCCCAAATATAAATCAACGTAAGTTAATGACCCGGTTATAGAAATAAGGTAGAAAAAATCAACAATTTTAAAGCAATTGCTGTGGCGAGGTTGGCAAAATTTAAGGTTGGTTTTTAGGAATGATAAAATGAAACGGGGTGAAAAGCTGTTCACCCCGAAAATTGTGTCAAAAAATTATGCTTCGTAGCGCTGAAAAACCAGGCTGGCGTTGGTGCCGCCGAAGCCAAAACTATTGGAAAGCACCCGGTTCAATTTAACATATTTGCGAATGTCGCGAACGATGGGCATATCTTTCGCGCCATCATCCAGCGTTTCGATATTTGCGGATGCCGCAATGAACTTGTGTTCCATCATCAGCAAACAATAAATTGCCTCGTGCACACCGGCTGCGCCGAGTGAGTGACCGGACAGCGATTTTGTAGAGCTGATCGGCGGAACATTTTTGCCAAACACATTGCGAATCGCGCCGAGTTCGGTAATGTCACCGGCCGGCGTGCTGGTGCCGTGGGCATTCAGATAATCAATGCTGCCATCGACTGTTTCCAGTGCCATTTTCATGCAGCGTTCAGCACCTTCGCCGGAAGGTGCAACCATATCTGCACCATCGGATGTTGCGCCGTAACCCACCACTTCCGCGATGATGTTGGCACCACGTTTTTTAGCATGTTCCAGTTCTTCCAAAACAATGACGCCACCACCGCCGGCGATAACAAATCCATCGCGATTGGCATCGTACGGGCGGGAAGCAGTTGTGGGCGTTTCATTATATTTGGAGGAAAGTGCGCCCATTCCATCAAAAGTGAGGGTCAATTCCCAGCCTTCTTCTTCGCCACCACCGGCAAAAACGACATCCTGTTTACCATATTGAATTTGCTCCATCGCGTTACCAATACAGTGGGCACTGGTGGCACATGCAGAGCTGATCGAATAGTTTAAACCCTTGATTTTAAAGGGTGTAGCCAAACACGCAGCAACAGTGCTGCCCATCGATTTGGTAACCATGTACGGACCAACCCGGCGGATGCCTTTTTCGCGAAGCGTATCCGCACCGAGCACAGTGCTCACCGGCGAGGCACCACCGGTGCCGACAATTAGCCCGGTTCTGGGATTGGACACCTGGTCTTCGCTCAGCCCGGCGTGATCGATCGCTTCCTGCATGGAAATGTAAGTGTAAGCCGCAGCATCTGCCATAAATCGCCGCACTTTACGGTCAATCAATTCATCCATATCGATGTGAATGCTGCCGGCAACTTGGCTACGAAATCCCAATTCTTTATATTTTTCGTTGAATGAGATGCCGGAGCGGCCTTCTAATAATGAATTCAAAACTTCCGATTTTTTGTTACCGAGGCAGGAAACCACCCCGTAACCGGTTACGACTACTCGTCTCATATTAAAAATCCTCTGTTGAAGTGAATAATCCGACGCGCAGCCCAGTGGCAGAATAAATTTGCCGGTCATCGACACTTACTGTGCCATCGGCGATGCCAAGAATTAATTTGGATGCCATCACCCGTTTAATATTCAAATGATACGTCACTTTTTTTGCCGTAGGCAACACTTGCCCGCGAAATTTAACCTCGCCGACACCGAGCGCACGCCCTTTACCGATGTGACCGCTCCAAACCAGAAAAAATCCAACCAGTTGCCAAAGCGCGTCTAATCCCAGGCAACCGGGCATCACCGGATCGCCTTCAAAATGACAGTCGAAAAACCACAAATCAGGTTTTACATCCAGCTCAGCGATGATTTCGCCTTTGCCATGTTCGCCGCCATCGGCGTTGATATTCGTAATGCGATCAAACATTAACATGTTTGGCAGTGGTAATCGGGCGTCTTCAGGGCCAAACAATTTGCCGTGTCCGCATCGAATAATATCTTCGTAAGTGTAAGAATTTTTTATTGCCATCGCTAAACGCGTCCTCCATTTATAATATACCCCGCAATTTAAGAGATTAAGGCTAATTTACCAACTCAAGAAAAGGTTTTATGAAAAAACCGGTGAAATTTCCGAAAATTTCGGCTGTTCAACCGACCGTCTGAAACAGCTTTTCTTTGCGGGATCTGCGCATCTTTTTGATTTCAGCTTCTCGGCGTGTGGCTTCGGAGCGACTGGTGCAGGATTCGGTGTAAACCAGTTGAACCGGGCGGCGGGATTTGGTGTATTTCGCACCCAAACGATTGTCGGAATTGTGCTCGTTAATGCGGCGCTCCACATCCTTTGCTATTCCGGCATATAGTGTGTCATCAGCACAGCGAACGATGTAAACATACCATAAATTCATTCAAAAAACGCCGTTTACAGAACATGAGATTTAACTTTTGCCAACACATATTTGGCATAATTTGAATAGCTGACTTCCTTCAGGAAAAATTCTTTGGGTGGCAATTTTAAAAATTTCAGTGATCGCATAAACCGGCTGCGATACAACAATTCGCGAAACCAGCGATCGCTGACACCTTGCCAGAACGCCGCATCTTTTTGCTGATACAATCTGCCGAGAATGCAAATACGATTTTCCAGCCATTGCTTTTCACGACCGTGCATCATCTGCGGCACCTGATTTGAAATGCGGTACGGATACATTTCCGCGTGTAAAATCTTCCCGTATTCGTCAATTTCAACCCCATAAACAAAGCTGCGGTTGGCGTAAAAATAGGGTTCGTCAAAAATGAAATTGCCGAGGCTGTAAATAATTTGTCCGTCATTGTAATTTTCGATGCCATTGGGATAATGCGGGCCGTGCCCTACAATCAGCGATGCACCGGCATCGATCATTTCCCGCGCCTGCCGCTGTTTATACGGCACCGGAAAAAATCCATATTTAATGCCCCAATGCACCGTTACCAGCACAATGTAACCATCCGATTTTAGCTGTCTAATTTGGGTTAAAATGTGTTCAATCCGGTGATCCGAAAGACCGGGGCGACCGGCTTTGGCGATATCCGAGCTGAGCGAGTAAATATATGTATAACCTAAAATTGCGAGCTTTACACCATTGGTTTCAATTTTCAGCGGGGCGTTGGCTTCTGCAAAATCGCGACCGGCACCAACGTGGCGAATATTCACCCTGTCCAGATGTTCCAGCGTTTCGGCGAGTGCATCCGGACCGTGATCGAGAATATGATTATTGGCTAAGGTAACCGCATCAATGTTCAAATTTTGCAGAATTTGCACCGTTTTCGGATGGCTGCGGAATGTTACGCGCGGCTGTTGTTGCGGATGTGGCGAGCCGTTAACAGCCAACGGGTTTTCCAGATTCAGAAACCGCAGGTCATAATCTGCCAATATCGCGTTGATTTCCGTAAAATGGAAATCGCCGGGATTGCTAAAAAAATGCGTTTGAACATCCCGGTCGAGCATGGCATCGCCCATCAGGGCAATTTTAAAATTTGCTCCCATGTCACCTTTTGGTTGGGTAAATCAATCGTTCCGGACAGAAATGTCTATCCTGCCCTACGTTTGTTTATCCCCACACATCCATTTTTCCCTTAACCCTGTTTCGTTTCCAGCATCTTCCGGTAGAGCTGTTGGTACGAACTCACCATTTTTTTCAACGAAAAATTTTCTTGTGCAAATTTGCGGGAATTTTCGCCCATTTCCCGCAGCAGATCCGGATTGTTGCGCAATTTGCGAATTGCATCTGCCCATTGCTGATGATTGTTGCTTTCCACCAGAAATCCGGTTTTTCCGTCGATCACCAATTCCACATTTCCGCCGACAGCGGTTGCCACAACCGGTTTTCCGGCGAACATCGCTTCCTGAATTACGTTGGAACACCCTTCGCTGAATGAGGTCAGCGTAAACACATCGAAACCGTTATACATCAGATTCACTTCTTTTTGAAATCCCAAAAAATGAACATGCTTGGTCACGTTTAACGATTCGGAAAGCGTTTGCAATTCTTTCCCGATTTTCTCGGACATGTTGCCGCCGCCAACGTGCGCAAGTTCAATAATATCATTGGTTTGAACCAGCGGTTGCACACCTTTTATTATCATGGGAAAATTTTTCACGGGATTGAATCGCCCAACCGCACCCACGATAAAATCGGATTCCCCAAAGCCAAACCGGCGACGAAATTCGGTTCGCAAATCGGTGTCCGGAAAGAACAAATTCTCATCCACGCCATTGAGGATGACCTGCACTTTTCGATTGTCGAAACCGGTTACGGCGGATAATTTTTTGCCCAGAACATCGGATACGGACAGTATACAATCTGCTCGATCCCAGAAGATGCGCTGTATCAACGAATGCGGAAATTTTTCCGGAAAAGTGCCGTGCTCGCCATGAATAATCACCGGCGATCTGGCGAATTTCGCACCCAAAACGCCTTCAACCAAAGCGCCCCAGGATCTGGTGTGAACGATATCATACTGTTTTTCGCGGAACAATTTGGCAAGTTTAAACGGCGTTCCGGGGTGATTTCCGGCGGGAATTTGCAATTCTACAATATTAAATCGATCGAGATCCGGCACCTGGTTTTCGTAAATTTTATTTAAAATCACCAGTTCATTGTGAAATTGCGAGGTGTCCATATGGCGAATCAGCTTTAAAATCCCGAGTTCTTTTCCACCGCCGCCAATCGTGTTCATCACGTGTGCAACTTTTATCTTTTTGTTCGACTGCTCGTTCTGCATAAATCCCATTGGTTTTGTTTATTCTTCGATAATAAATGAACCCGGATCCGAAATATTTGTGGATTAACACCCCCAACACCATTGCGATGCGGCATGTATGATAACCAAAATTCGTCCATTTCAAAACCAAATTTTTCAATAATTTGGCGAAACCGGTTAGGGAAAACCTATCGAAAAAATGTTTCACCCGCACAAAAAATCTTTTCAGAATCACCGAAATAGTGTAACTTCTGCAACATTAAAATTCCCTTTCAACATACTGCGAGTAGATTATGTGGTTGAGAATCGTTCTGATTTTTCTGGTTTGTTTAGGTTCGATTTCTGATGCGCAATCTTATTTTTCCAATGCCAATTCCCGAACCGGTATAAACGCGACGCACAGCAAAATTCCCCAATATTACACCACCGGGCAAGCCTGGAGTGATTACGATCGAGATGGCTGGTTGGATTTATATGTAACCAGCACGATTGGTCAAAACACATTATATCGCAACAACGGCAATGGCACATTTAGTGTTTCGCCACTGAACGGGCAGGTTGCGCTCGCGAATGCCAAAAGCGGCGGCGCAGTATTCGGCGATTACAATAACGATGGCTGGCCGGATTTGTATGTGCTGGCACTCGGGCAAAATACCTTGTTCCGCAACGATGGCGGCAGCGGATTTACCGATGTAACAACCGCCGCCGGTGTTGGCGACAACGGAAAGGGCGAAACCGCCGCGTGGGGCGATTTTGACGGCGACAGTTTTCCCGATTTGTATGTGAGCAACTGGGCTTGCGACACCTGCCAAACCGGTTTTCCGTTTGCCGGAAATCAGGATCGGCTGTATCGCAACAATGGCAACGGCACGTTTTCGGATATCAGTGATGCGCTGGGCATCGATAATTTGACGGGCGCCGGATTTGTCGCCAGTTTTCTGGATTACGACAACGATGGCGATCTCGATATTTATCTCGTGAACGATAAATACATCAACCCGATCGGCAATCAGTTGTGGCGAAACGACGGTCCCGGGCGCAATCACTGGCAATTCACGGATGTTTCCGAGGAAAGCGGCGCGAACATCGCGCTGTTCGGAATGGGGCTGGCTGTCGGCGATTACGATAACGATCTCGATCTCGATTTGTATTTCTCGAATATTGGTCCGCCGGTGATGCTACAAAACCAGACCAGTCAGGGAAATCCCGTGTTTACCGATGTTTCCATCGCCGCAGGCGTAACCAATAATGCGATTTCATGGGGCACATTTTTCTTCGATTACGACAACGATTGCTGGAAAGATATTTTCCTCGCAGCCGGAAATACAAATGTGCTAAGTGTTGTCCGGTGTATCGTTTACGCCAACCAGCAAAACGGCAGTTTTGCGGATGTTTCCAGCATCAGCGGACTGAACGACCCGCTGGCAACGATGGGCACGGCATATGCCGATTTTAATCGCGACGGTTGGCTGGATGTGGTCGTCGGCAATCACGATAACGGCTATATTTTGTATGAAAACGAGCACATCGCCGGAAGCGGTAACCACTGGATTTCCGTTGAACTGACCGGCGGCGGACCGGTGAATCGCGATGCCATCGGCAGCCGGGTTTATGCCTATTTGAACAATGGCGAAGTGCTGATGCACGAAGTAAAATCCGGCTCCAGCCACGGTGCCGGGAACCAGCTGGCGGCGCATATCGGGTTGGGCAGTTTTGCGCTCGATTCGCTAAAAATTGTCTGGCCGGACGGACTTACCGAGACGTTGACAAACCCGCCGGTCAACCAATATTTGCAGCGCAGCTATCCCGTTGCGGGCACATTTTTGCAATCGCTGGAAACGGGCTGGAACCTCATCGGGCTGCCGCTGCATCGCGAAAACACTACTTTTTGGATGAGCTATCGCAGCGCAACGCCCTTTTCCCTGTATGATTTTGACACGAAATATCGCTCCCAAAATCGGATGGAAAATTATCGCGGCTATTGGCTGCACAGCCAAACCGGCTCGGATGTGACGATTTACGGCAAACCGGCGACCGCTGCAACCATCCATCTGAACAGCGGCTGGAACCTGATTGCCGGCATTTCCGGCGATGTGCCGTTGGCAAATGTGAGCGATCCATCAAATATCATCGTTCCGGGAACGCTGCAACGCTATCGCAACGGCTATGTTTTCGCAGATACCATTCGGCAGGGCGAAGGTTACTGGATCAAAGCCTCGGGCAACGGCGCTATCTATTTGGATATCAACAGCGCTGCGAATTCTGCGCCAGAATTGCGGACAAACGCACTCCGAAAATCGTTTGCAAATGTGCCGCAAATTGAGATTCGCGACGCTGCAAACAGCACGCAAACCCTCTATTTTGCACTACCGCCAGCTTTCCGGCAACAGGATTTTTCACTGCCGCCGCTGCCACCGACCGGCGCATTCGATGCCCGTTTCAGCGATCACACATTTGCCACAACGGCGGAAAATTCACACATCGAATGGCAATCAGCTAATTTTCCGCTGACCGTTTCGTTGATAAATTTGCCGGAAAATCAGTCCTTCGAATGGGTGGAAATACTTCCCGACGGCTCAGAAAAACGACAGCAAATCGCTGAAAATACAACATTTACAATTTCAGACCCCGACATTCGAAAAGCGAGTTTGCAAACGACAGCGCTGCTGCCGGAACGGTTTGAAATTTTTCCAAATTTCCCGAACCCGTTTAATCCCGAAACCCACATCCGCTTTTCGCTGCCGGAACCGGCAACGGTAACCATCACCATTTATTCAGCAATCGGGCAAAAAATCCGCACGCTGGAAAATGGGCATCGCGAAGCCGGGGTTCATTCCGTTCGATGGGACAGTCGCGCCGATAACGGCGAAACGGTTGCCAGCGGAATTTATTTTTATCGCATTTCAGCAGGCCCATTTTCTGCTGCAAAAAAGATGATGTTGCTCCGCTAAACCCTGCTGAACTTAACTTTTCGGCACTTTTGCCGATGGTATGTTTAGTTAAGTTCAACTAAAAAAGGTGTGGCGATGAGTGATCATCGGTTAAGTGAAAATGTGGAACGCCGCCGGTCGAGCGACAGAACCGGGGAACGGCGCGGCGGAAGTCCCGAAAACCGCAGGCGCGGACCGGATACGCTGTCCAAATCGATCCGGATTGTTGCGATTATCGGCTGGTTGTTTTTGCTGAGCGCGATGGTGTTTATCGACCTCGCAAAGCCAAAATATGTGACCGTTTTTGAACAACGCAACGGTGCAGCAGACAGAACTGGTGGCTGGGATATGGATATGGCCCGGGCAATTTTTTTTCTGCAAGTTGGCGGTTTTTTGTTCGGCACCTACGGTTTTGTGATGAATATGAAACGCAGTCGCCGAAAATCTGATCGCTATCGCATCAATTTACTGGTGCTTGCGGTAACTTCTCTGTTCGGGATGATTTATTACCTGCTATTTTTCTGATTACCCATCCAATTTTGCAATAAAAAGGTCGTTACAGGACAATAAAAAAGAGGGAATGGCAACTGTCATTCCCTCTTTTGTTAATTATTGTTTTTAAAAAACTTACGCTAATCCCGCAAAATCGGAATCACAAAAATGGATTCCATCGAACGGTTATTTTCCGATTCGATATCGAATGTTGATTGAACAGTTACGGCGTGTACCAACTGGTATGGATTGGACGGCGGTTGCCGGTTGACCACCAGCGCATATTTGATTTCCAGCGTTTCGCCCGGCGCGATGGCAGCAAATTGCCAGCGCAATTCCGTTGCAGACATTTCATCGGACGCTGGGGCAATTGTGGTGCTGAAACTGCCCGGAACAAATTCGGCAAGTTCCGGAATTTCGCCGGAAACGGTAACGGACTTGGCGGTATCTGCGCCAGCATTACGCACGGTTAGCGTATAATACACCGGCTCACCCTGAAACACTGCCCGAACCAGCGAAACATTATCGATCGGCTGATTTGTCGTATCGCGATTTGCAGATTTCAGCAAATAAACATCCACCCGACGATTGAGCGTGTGAGCGGCATCTTTTTCTGCTTTTTCGTTAAGCAAATTTGCATCCCGCAGCGGAAATTTTTTGCCGTAGCCGTATGCGAAAATCCGGCTTTCGGAAATCGAGTGATTTGATTCCAGATATTCCGCAACACTGTTGACACGACCAAACGACAGTTTCTGGTTGTATTTTTGGCTGCCGCGCTGGTCGGTGTGTCCGCCCAGTTTAATAAATACGTTGGAAAGCGCCGGAGAATCGAATGCTTCACCGAGGATATCCAGTTGTTTTTTCGAGGTTTCGGTCAATGCGAATTTATTGAATTCGAACAGTACTTTCGGGCGCAACGGAGTAAACGCAATCTGTTGCGAAATCATCAAATCGTATGCCGGATCGGGCGGCGGCGGAATGACCGGTGCGTTAATCCTGAAATTGCGGATCGATTCCACAAAGCGAATATTCTGATCGCGATCATATGCCAAAACCGTCCAGAAATATTCGCCCGGCTGATGCTCCGGCGTCGGCTGCAACGTGAATGGAATATTGCCCGTTTTGCTGCGAATTCCCGGCACATCCCACACCAAAAAATTGCCACTGTTCCGGGTCGAATCGATCAAAAACGGCAGAGTGAGATCGGCATCTTCGCGGGCGTTTTTCACAAATTGGGCTAACGCCGATTCGTCATTTTGGCTCATAAACAGCAAATAGCGAACGTCGTCGTATAAATCGGGATCGATCGATTCTGACCACGCTAACCCGATCGGATCGGTCACCTCATATTCCGTTTGATCCGTCGATTCGATATCAAATTTTTCCGGGGAAACCGGATACTGGTTGATCCCGCCCCGCAGCGGCGGAGAGAAAAAATCGTTGCCTTCAAGATAGGCAAAATCGAGCCGCAGTGCTTTGCCTTTTCCGGCCAGCGGCGGGACATTCCCGATCCGGTAGCTCAATCCAAACGTAAGTTTGCTGAGCAAATTATCGTTGAAATTGTAGCCGCCGCGAACGCCGAGCAGGTATTTCCAGGTCAGTTCCGCACCGACACTGACGTGGCTGACTTCGTCGCGATATTTATTGTAATCGGTATTCAACTGCAATTGGAAGCCATCGTGCGAACCCATATTGAGCGCGACACCGCCGCGAAACGTTCGCGGCAACGGTGTGTCAACTGCAATAAAATTAATGGGTTGCCCCAACTGGTTCACGGAAAATCCGGCGGAAAAATAGCCGTAATCGAAATTCATGATTTGGGTTTTGAATCGATTGGTTTTAAAAAGCAATCCCAAATCCGTCATCCACGAACCGGCAACAACGCCATCCAGATCGCTGCGGTAATATTTGAGGTTCGCCCCAAAAGCGAGGTTTGGCGAAATGGCGCTCAGCGGATTGCCGAAACTGAGCGTGAACAATGCATCGCTGGCGGAAGCCATTGCCTGAGTCGGGTCGCCGGTGCTGTTAAATTCCCGCACACCCTGATAATGAATCCCGAGCGCAAACTTGCTTTTTTGGCTAAAAGGCGTGGCAATTTGCCGTCCGTACATCCACGATAAGCTGTAGCTATCGGCAATCCATTCGGTGTAAGAAGTGGACCATTGCCACTCCCGCAAAAATCCGGTCGCACCGGGATTCGAAACCAACGAGTGCATTTCGTCGATAACGCCGGAATAGCTGCCGGCAAATCCCTGGTTGCGAACGCCGGGTAAAATTTTCAAAAACGCCACACCGGAGCGCACCTGCGCGTTGATTTCGGTTGATACAATTGCGGTTCCGCAAATCAGCAAAATCATGGCCATCTGCAACAACCGTTTGGCTGAGCGAGCAAATAATGGTTTCAATGGTTGTCTCATCTTCTTATGATCACTTTCTTCCAGCAGATTAATTTGCTATCAAAGGTTTTCAGCGTAACAATGTAAGTGCCGCTGCCAACCTGTAATCCGTTTTCGGTGGTTCCGTCCCATTCGCGGCGGTTGATGCCGGGATCGAACACTTCCCGGTAAAGGGTTGTGACGCGATATCCGCTGATATCCAGCAGTTCCAGCGTCGCTTCACGGGAATATTCCAACTCAAAATTGATGCCCAACGGCAGTCCGTTTTGCGGTTCAAACACATTGAAATCGAGCGTGAAAAATTCGCAGCCTTCGCGGAACGGCGGCACAATATTCAGCACGGAAAATTCCGCGAAATTATTCGCCAGCGTGAGCGGATCCTGATTGGTTGCCTGCACAACAACCCTGTTGGTGAGCAAATTTTCACCTTGCGGCATATTGGTCGGCACAGTCGCATCGAAGCTGAGAATGCGCGTTTCGTTTGGTGAAAAATCGCCGAGATCCCATTTGATGGAATCGCCGTTGAGCACCCCAAATGGCGGATTAATCGAGCCCGAAATGATCGACAATATCGGCGGAAAATAATCGACCAAAACAACATCTTCCGCAATAACGTCTCTTTCGTTGGTTACTTTCAATCGATAGGTAAATGTTTCACCGCGAGCAACATACCAGGTTGTGTCGCTGTTTTCTACCGTAAACGAATCGGTTTCGACAAATTGGGTGACCGAAATATCCGTGAGCACCGGCGGCGGTTCCAACGCATAAACGGTATCGCTGGCAGTTACCGGACCGCCGTTGTCGGCGATTAGAATCACATCGTTGTCCAACGGATACGGGTAAAACGGCAGGCTGTCCGCGACCACAGCGCAAAATTCCACCGTCGTATCGGACGGCGCGGGCATGTTTCCAAAATTGAACACCAGCGTATCGCCGCTGCCGAAGGTTGCACCAAATAGCGAGTCTGGCAAAAAGTTTGTTAAAATGACGTTGCTGGCAATTTCCGGCCCATTGTTGCGAACCGTGATTTTGAAACACACGGAATCGCCGGGGAATGCAAACCAGGTTGTATCGCCGTTGTCCACGATAAATGTGTCTGTGCTCACGGTTGTGATGACAATAATATCGGTTGGGCCGAATGGTTTCTCGATCGCGAAAACCGTGTCGGTAAATGTCTGCGAGAGCGGATCGGCGTTGTCACCCGTCGCGATGATCGTGTTCACCAACGGGAACGGCGTGAAGGGCAGGTCGCTCACCACTGTCGGGTTGACCGAAATCGTCGAACTCGCCGATGGCAGTAGATCGCCAATCGCGAAGCTCAGCGTATCGCCCGCGTTGATGACCGAGTCCGGCAGCACATCCCGCAGCAATACGTTCGTTGCGGTCAGCGTGCCGGTATTCCGAACGGTAATATTATAGGAATAAGTTTCGTCTTCTTCGGCGAACCAGGTTGTGTCCGAGCCGTCGACAGTGAAGCTGTCGGTCTGCACTTTCCACGAAATATCCAGCATCGTGGTGGTTGGTGGCGGTGCAACTCCATACGCCGTTGCAATGTCAACAATAGTTCCTGATACGTTATCCGCACCAACAGTAGCCGTGTTTTCCAACGGAAATGGATAAAATGGCAGATCGCTGCTGACAATCGCACAAATCTCAACCGTAGTATCCGCAAGCGCCGGGATCGCGCCAAAATTGTAAGTGAGGGTATCGCTTGAAACAAACGTATCCCCAAAAACGGAATCCGGCAGCACATTTGTGAGCAAAACATTTTGGGCAACATTTGCGCCAGTATTGCTCACGGTAACCATAAAACACACCGAATCACCTTCTGCCGCAAACCAGGTCGTATCACTGCCGCTTACGGTGAAGCTATCGGTGCGAATTTTGGTGGTGACACCCAACGTGGTAAGTCGATCAATCGTAATCGTATCAACAAAAAAATCGTTGGCGCTGTTGTTATCGCAGGCAACCAAAACCGTTGTCCGGCTGGAAATTTCGGTGACGGTGTCAGAAAGCGCCGGATTTACTGTTGCATCATAAGTAATTGAAATATTTCCACTTAATCCCGGACTAATCGAATCAAATTGCCAAAACAGAACGCTACCCGATGTCGAATCCGGCACACGGCTGAAACCGGAGGTTGTCAACTCTGCGGAAAGGCTATCGACCACCCAAACATTAAACGCTGTGTTCGGGCCGTCATTGCTCAGCAATAGCTCATAACTGAATGTTTCGCCAACCCCAATCGAATTATCCGATGCGGTTTTCATGAGGCTAACATCATAATTATTAACGGTTTCCGGTGGATTGTAAAATCCGGTTGCGCTACCGGTTCGCAACAAATCTGTTACGGTAATATCGACTACCCGGGTAGAGTCGCCGCCGATAATTTCATCACCGCAGGGCTCCGGCGAGGTATGTGCCATCACATAAAAATTGTTGGTGATTTCCGATAATCGCGCGTAGATATCCAGCAATTGTGCGCCGGAATCCGCATGAAAAAACAACCCGCCGGTTTCACTGGCAACTTTGCGGAGATCGGCGATGCCACCCGCGCTCAATCCCAATCCAATCGTATGAACAGTGATGTTTTCTTCATTTGTCACGGCGAGAACGGAATCGATATCCGGACCGGTCGGATCGTTATTTCGCCCATCGGTGAACAGGATAATCTGGCGCCGGATGGAGGTTTCCGCTTTCATCGAATCGACAACTTCAATCAATGCCCGGTAAATTCGGGTGCCGGGATCGTCTTCCGTATCTGCGATAAAAGTGGTCAGCGAATCTTTATCATCAGTGAACCAGATCGCCTCGTTATTTCTGGCGAACCGCATAAATCCGATCCTGTCCGCATCACCGGAATTGTTGATAAAATTGATGTTCGAAGATTTTGCAAATTCCAGATCCGGTGTGCTGAGGCTGCGGCTGTTGTCCATCATCAGCATAATGCTGGTGGGTATTACGTTATTCCTGTTCACCTCCAGAAATTGCGGTGCCGGTTTTTGACGATACAAATTCGCATCTGCCGGCTGCGACGGGTCAGCCAAATGATATTCGGATAGCGGCTGCCACAAATCCGAAATGTTGCCAACCGGCGCAACATCATCCGGGCCGAGCCACGCGGCTGTATCCGCCAATCCGGCGATGTGATTTCCCGAAGTGTCAGAAATCGTCATAAATGTTAAAACGGGATACGGAAAAGTTGCTGTTTTTCCTTTGACTGTAATGCCGTTGGTGGCAATTTTGTTTACTTTGACGACCAGAGAATCCTGTGCAAATGCGCTAAAACCGAATGCCAAAGTAAAACAAAACAGAACAACAGCATGCGAAAAACGGTTGGTAAACATTAACATTCTTGGCAATTTTTACATTCCTTGCGTATAATTTGTATTCAACGGTAGTTTTGGCAAATTCAATAGAATTAACATTTTGCAAGTGATAAAAACTGAAGTATTGCAGAAGTTGCAAATGAGTGAAGAGAACCGGCGAGATGCCCAATCACCGTTCCCTGAAGTATTTTTTCAGATTGCCCTTTCAAGTTGCGACATACAGTTAAACACTTGTCCAGTTAGAAAAAAGGCAAAAATTGTCACATGATAAAGACCGAAGTAAGATACTGAACTTAATTTATTTATTCAAATTTCCTGAAAAGTTGACATGAAAAAAGAAAATTTTCCTACAAAAATTTGCATTAACTGCAACCGCCCGTTTAAATGGCGCAGAAAATGGAAAAACTGTTGGGATAGTGTTAAATATTGCAGCGAACGCTGCCGGAGAAACCGACAAATGTCCCATAAAAAAGAGTAGGTTATTGTGGAATCAATTCTTGCGCCTTTTTTTCGTATCTTTCAATCACTTCATTTGCCAATCTAAAATAATCAATAGCGCCACGACTGCGCGGTTTGTATTCAAAAATGGTGCATCCGCGTGCCGGTGCTTCCGCCAATGATGCGTTCACCCGGATGGTTGTTTTGGTGAGCGTTCCGTTAAATGTTTGCCCCAATCGTTCCCGTATTTTAATGGAAAGCTTGCTTCGGGCATCATACATCACCGGAACAACAACAGAAGCTTTGATATTGTGATTACTGAATTTACGCACTTTGCTAATGAGGGTGATCGTCCGTTTAATTGCCTCGAAACCTAAAAACTGGCATTGCACCGGAATGATCACATCTTTAACATAAGCGAGTGCATTAATGGTAAGAAAACCGGAGGAAGGCGGACAATCGATCAGTACGTAATCGTAGTTCGGGTGTTGCGGTTCGAGGACATTTTTTAACAGATAACAAAAGTAAGTATCCTGCGATTTCACAAACATATTGGAAAGCGATAATTCCATGCCCTTCAGCTTTTTGCCACCCGGTAAAATGTGCAGTTTTTCGCTGTAGGTTTGAACAACTTCCTCAAATTTCAGGTGCTTTTCCAACAAATATTCGATGCCCTTAATTTGGAACGAATCGATACCAAAGCTGCGGGTTAAATCGTTTTGCGGATCCAAATCAACCAATAGAACCTTTTTGCCCATCAAACTAAGGGCTGCCCCCAAATTGGCTGTTAAGGTTGTTTTCCCAACACCACCTTTCAAACAAACCACAGCTAATGCAACCAAATGCCACCTCTTTCCTGATATTAATCCCTCGCCCACAATCCTTTGTGCATAGATACAAAAATCTTGTGAACCACAGCCTGATGCTAAAAAATGCAAAATCATTTCTGTTTTGGCTCGTTGCAACTCACATTTTCGGAAAGTTATTTTTTTTAGAGGAATAGCAAATAAGAGACGTATTCGCAAAAAAAAGGTGCGATCAATGTGGTCGCACCTTTTTGGAAATAAATGTAATGAAAAAAACCGGATCGAGTATTTCGGTTAATCAGCTCAGATTCGGAAAATTGCGATCGAGCGTCTGGTTCCACTCGGATACGCGATCTTTCACCGGTTCGAATATTGCATCCGTATCGCCATCGATGGACACTTTGGTGATCGTATCGCCTTGCCGGATGCTGTCAACCACTTTCTGATCGCTGTCATCCAGCACTTTTCCGAACACTGTGTGATTGTTATCCAACCAAGGCGTGGGAACATGCGTGATAAAAAACTGGCTGCCATTTGTTCCGCGTCCGGCATTGGCCATCGACAGAATCCCTGGCGAATCGTGTTTCAGATCGCGCACAAATTCATCCTCAAATCGATAGCCCGGACCTCCGCGCCCATCACCGTTCGGGCAACCGCCCTGAACCATAAAATCGGGAATCACCCGGTGAAAAATCAGGTTGTCGTAATATCCGCGGTTGGCCAAGTTTACAAAATTTGCTACCGTTAGCGGCGTTTTATCGGCATATAATTCCATTCGGATATCGCCTTTGCTGGTGTGCAGCGTAAGTTTTGGATTGCTCATTCACATACCCTTTCATTATTTATCAGATTTTTTCGGTTCAAAATCCAGCGATGCAGAGTTGATGCAATAGCGCTGTCCGGTTGGCTGGGGACCGTCCGGGAAAACGTGTCCCAGATGTGCGTTGCATTGACTGCAAAGTACTTCTGTTCGCACCATCCCGTAACTGGTATCCGTTTCCATATCAATATTTTCATTGTTTGCAGGTTTGAAAAAACTGGGCCATCCGCAACCGGAATCGTATTTGGTATCGGATTCAAACAGTTCCGCGCCGCAGCACACACAGCGGTAAAGGCCTGTTTCTTTATGATCATAAAATTTCCCGGTAAACGCACGTTCTGTGCCTTTTTTACGGGTTACTTCGTATTGCTCCGGCGTCAATTCCTTACGCCATTCGTCATCAGATTTATTGATTTTTTTAAGTTTCATGCGTTTCTCCAATGTTTTTGAACATCAATTCATATTGGCACAATAAAGTTCCACGGTACAAAAAAAAGCCCCGCACGGCGCGGGGCTAAACTTCATCGAACCTCAGGTAATTTGTTGCTAGCAAACCACCGCCGAGGCTCCTGATTTACATTCTATCACAGGATCACCTCCTTTCACAGGGTATTCATATGCGCACCCGAAATTTCCCTGGTAACATTCCCGGCGCAGCACCACTGTGGGAGAAATATATGCGATGTGCAGAAACTTGTCAACAATTTTTCTGTCCATGCGCCATTTTTTTTCTATTCGGCCGGTGCCCCTTTTCCAACAAACATATCGTCAACCGGAACGATTTTTACATTTTCAGCAGCGATCTGCAACGGATACGATTGGATTTCTTTGTCCTCCAGCAGAATTGCTTCCGGCTTTGGCGAATCGTAGCTGATTGGGCTTGGGGTGTTGTTTACCAACGTTTCTTTCAGCCCTTCTGCATCTGCGGTGATGAAAACCGCTTTCACATTTTTATAGTCGAAATGCTTTTTGAGTGCGGTGTTCACTTCTTCCAATGTGATTTCGTCGAGCAGGCTGCGGAATTTTTTCCAGTGATCGCCATCGATGCCGTAATAGTTGTCATCCAACGCATAACCGAGTTGCAACATGGTCGTCGGTGCATAGTGTAACACATAGTTTTTCAAAAACTTACGGGTCAGTTCGAAATCCGATTCGCTCATCCCGTTATCCACCAGTTTTTGCAATTCGCGGAGTGCAGCACGGAATGCGAAAACCCGTGTTTCGTTGGGCACCGGACGAATCCAGACCTGGAAAATTTGTTGGTGACGCGCCACGTTGGGGGGCGGAAACTGGCGGGCATAGCCAAGCGGAAAGTGCTCGATGTAAGCATAATCCCCGTAATTCAGCCCGCGTTCTTCACGTATAATCTGATACAAATGTGAGCTGGAATTGCGGTGTTCACCCAACCACGAGGTGGCAATTGCCAACGCGTAAAATTCGCGGCTGCCACGCAACACATCGATCGGATAGCCAAAGCTGATCGCCGTCGCGTTGGCATTTTTCTCGATAATTTTGACATGCATGCCATCAATCGCAGGCGGGTTTATGGCAACTGTTGCATCCGGGGTTCCGGCGGGCAGCGCCAGCAAATCCTGCTGCATGGTTTTGGCGAATGAACTGCTGTATCCGCCGCCCAAACCCAACACCAGATTTGCCTGTGTGTAATGGGTTTGATAAAACGATTTCACATCGTCCAGTGTAATCGCCTGCAAACTATTGATGTGCCCTTCTTCCAAATGTTCGTACGGCGTTCCGGCAAAAATAAATTCATACAGCGCTTCTTTGCCGAATTCTTCATCTTGCGCATAGCGCAGCGATTTTTCTACATAATTGAGCGTATTTGTTTTCACACGATCAAAATCATCCTGGTTAAATGCAGGGTGAAGCAGAACATCTTTCAGTAATGCGTAATATGCATCCAGATTATCTTTGTGGGTGCGACCGTAAAATACGGTCATTTCCTTATCCACCTGATTGTTGATTGAGGCGGCCATCGGATACAATTTTTCGAGAATTTGTTCGTATGTATAATTTTGGGTTGCGCCCTCGGTGAGCATCGATGCGGTGAGTGCAGCCAGCCCTTCTTTTCCGGCGGGATCATCCATCGAGCCAACCGTGAACATCACCCGGAATGCAACAGTCGGGTCTTCGGGAACCGGCATCGCAACTGTTTCAACTGCCGGTTTCTGCTGGCAGGAAAACAGGATCAGCGCGCCGATCAGCAAGGTTATCCATTTATTCAGCGTCATTTTGTTTCTCCTTCAAAATAAGGGTGGTTCGGCGATCGTTTTGCAAATAGTATTCGGCGGCAGCGCGCACATCTTCGGGCGTCACGCTTTCCAACGTTTTGTAAAATTGATCAACCGATTCCAGATCGCCGTTTAAAGCAACCATCCGCGCAAGGCTGGATGTCACATTTTCCGGCGTGTCCAGTCCCATCAAAAAGTCGTAACGAATCCGGCTTTTGATGTTTTCCAGATCATCCTGGCTCACCAGTTCTTTTTTGAATTCTTCTGCAGCGCCATCAACCTGCTCGATGACGTAATTAATATCATCCGGCGATTTTACCATCGCATAAACGGAGTGAAATTTCGGATCGCGGTTCAACCCGTATCCGCCGGAGATGAACTGCACTTTTTGTTCGCGAATCACCAATTGTTTGTACAACTCGCTGTTTTCGCCAAACGCGAATTCCCACAACAAATATCCGGCTGCGTTGCGTTTGGATGTTGCATCGAACGCTTCGCTTTTGTATGCCAGCCAAACCAACGGCAATGTCCGGCCGTCGTATTCGATGGTTTTCTGACGCTCGCCTTTTTGCATATCTTCTTGTTTTATCTCAGGTTGGGTATAACCTTTTTCCCAATCGCCGTAATATTTTTCGATCAGCGATTTGGCATCCGCTGCATCGAAATCGCCTGCCAATAGCAACACACAATTTTCCGGGCGATAATAGCGATTGAAAAATGATTTGCTGTAATCGTACTGATTGGGCATTTCTTTGATATCGCGTTCGAAACCCATTGTGGTGTGTTTATAGGTATGTTGGTCAAATGCGAGGTTGGAAATTTCCTCGTACGCAACGGACCACGGACTCACCCGGTTTTTGCGATATTCGCCGTAAACCGCACCGGCTTCCGTGCGGAACGGACCCTCCGCATACGATAAATTCTGGAAGCGATCGCTTTCCAGATTCATCGTCGTTTCCAGATTTTCGCTGGAAATAACCATCGTGTAACAGGTGTAGTCATCGGTTGTGTAAGCGTTGTTATCTGCACCCATTTCGGTAATGGTGCGTTCGTACTCTTCAGCGGGAATATTTTCGGTACCGCGGAACATCATGTGTTCAAAAAAATGGGCAAATCCGCTTTTTCCGGGCTCCCACTCGTCCCGGCTACCGGTTCTTACAACCGTATAATAAGCAATTAAACCGCTTCCCTTCATGGGAATCAGGATCGTTTTGAAACCGTTTGGCAGCGTATAATTTTCGTATTGATACGGAAAAAATTGCTGTCCAAACGATTGAGAAAGCAGGATTGCGCAAAATGCAATCACAAACAAACCCAATCGGTTGCGATGTTTCATTACAGGCCTCCGTTCGTATTTAGAATGTATGATTTAAAACGCGTTGATATCTCAAGCAGTTGTAAAATTAATCATTTAATCAATTTCATCCTACTGATTTTGGACAAGATTGTTGCATGAAAATTAAGGCAGTAAATAGCAAGCCTATAAATGTTTGGAATTCCACAAAGTGATTCGTTATATTTGCCAGATGAAGGGACGGTAATAGCACCAGTGAAACCTCAAAAGCAATGTTGACGGTAGAGAATCTCAGATGGGAATAACATACAACGCACCTTTTGTGTTAACATACGCACTGGTTGCTGTTTCGGTGATAGCTTATAACACATTCGTCGACCCTACGGTAATTCCGTTTTACTTTACCCTTCAACCCTATTATAGTTACGAAGACCCGCTATTCTACTTCCGGTTATTTTCCTATGCCGTTGGTCACGGCAGTTGGGAACATTTGATCGACAATTTCATATATCTGTTGCTGATTGGACCATATTTGGAGGAAAAATACGGCAGCCAAAGCGTGTTTTCCATGGCGCTGTTTACGGCAGTGATAACCAGTTTGTTGTATCTGGGGTTTTTGGTCGTTGCGCCAAATGCCCAACCGTCGAGCATTGTTGGCTCCAGCGGCATCGTTTTTATGATGATTTTGCTGGGCTCTTTTACGAATGTTCGCTCCGGTCATATTCCGCTGACGTTCATTTTCATCATGTTGTTTTTCATGGGAACGCAAGTCATTAACGCTTTTGACGATAATCAGATATCAGAGTTCGCTCATATTGTCGGCGGTATCTGTGGCAGTTTTTTTGGATTCGTAAAAAACAAAAAATAGCTAACCGGTCATCAAACGAAACTATGTAGATTATGGGAAAAGTAACCAAATTTTTATCACTTGACGAACAATACGAACAGGCGCAATCCTGTCTTAAAAAAGGCGATATTGCCGGCGCTGTAAAACATATCAAAGCAGCGTTGGTAAAACGTCAAAATCCCGGTGGATGGGGCTTGCTGGGATGGTCCATGCTGCAAAAAGGTGAATATCGCGAAGGCTTGAGCGCGGCAAAAAAGATGCGCAATACAGCACTTAAAGTGCCATCCAAACCGTTGCTGGCCATTGCTGATTGCCTGATGGGACGCATTCATCACGAGGCCGGACGCAAAGTGCTGGCCGAACGCTATTACCGCGAATCGCTGGATGCACATCCTCGCACGGAAACCTGCGTTTTTCTGGGCGTATTGCTAAACGAACAGGGTCGCAGCATCGAAGCGAAAGTATATTTCCAGAAAGCGTTGCAAATTGATCCGCAGGATGTTGAAGCACGTTACAACATGGCACGCTGGTATTACACCCATCGCGATTACGAGCGTACGGTAAAGCATTTGCGTATGGTTCTGGATTTTAACCCCGGATACGCGGATGCGGTAGAATTACTCACCATCGCGCTGTGGCAATTTGGCAGCACCGGCTTTCAGCAAGCCCGGGAATTGCTGGAAACCAGCGTCATCAGCGATATTATTAATGTACGCAAACAATTGTTGCTGGCACTCACTTACCGGTTGCTCAACAAAACCAAAGATGCCGAAAACACCTTCCGTTTCATCATTTCCGAACTGGAAGAAAACAGCGCAGCGCACCTTCTTTTTGCAAATATGTTGGCTGAAAAAGCCCGCAATCACACGGAAGCAGAGTCGCATTTTCGTAAAGCACTGGAAATTTCACCGGAAAAAGGCGCCAATCATTATTATTATGCAAAATTCCTGATCAACAATGACTGCATCGAGGAAGCGCAGGAACATTTGCAAAACGCTGCCCAGCTCGGTTACGAAAAGGCTGAAATGCTGTTGGAGAACTTTCTGGAAGCGGACTAATTTTAACGGATATTTCTTACCTGCTTTGGTTTTTCCAAAAAAATTCGATAACACTTTATTATCGCAACGGTTATCGGGAAACCGGTGACTTTTCGCTTGGTTGTTTGAATCGGAGCGATCCAATTGTATATTTTGAATTGAAAAAAATGGATCGTCACAATTTAGTTTTCTAATCTTTATCTAACTGAAAAACATATGATTAGCATTTAAATTGCGACGGTTCCAAAAAATGAATCTATTGAGGATGAAAGAATGATTTACATCATCTCCATGATTGTTGTGTTGAGTATTTTGGTGTTTGTTCACGAATTGGGGCACTTTTTGGCTGCGAAAATGTTTGGCGTTCGCGTCGAACGGTTTTCGATCGGTTTTCCACCCAGATTGTTTGGTGTTCAATACGGCGAAACCGATTACTGTATTTCGGCAACGCCGCTGGGCGGATATGTAAAACTGAGCGGAATGGTCGATGAAAGCATGGATGCGGAGCAACTGAACAAAGCCCCGGAGCCGTATGAATTTCGGGCAAAACCGGTTTATCAGCAGGTTGTAATTATTACCGCCGGCGTTATCATGAATTTTATTTTGGCTGTGGGAATTTTGGGCGGCATGGTTTTTATGAATGGCGAGCCGTACAACCCCAGCACTACCATCGGTTACGTTGCCGAAGGCGGCATTGCCGACAGCATCGGCGTTCAGGTTTACGATAAAATTTTGACAATCAACGGACACACGCCGGAAAACTGGCAGCAAGTTGAACGGCTATTTTTCGAAAACATCGGTAAAAATACAACCTTTACAATAGAGCGTAATGGCGAGCAAAAAGAATTTGTGCTGAACTGGGACAATATGACCATGAACGACTTCGAGCGGTTCGGCATTTTTGAATATTTGCCCGCGATGGTTGGCGATGTTTCGGAAGGATATCCGGCAGCAGAAGCCGGTTTACAAAAAGGTGATCGCATTATTGCCGTGAACGATTCCGTCATCCAAAGCTGGATTGAAATGACCGGGATTGTGGTTAAACATCCCGATCAGCCGCTGAATTTCACCTATTTACGCAATGGCGATACTCTGCAAACCAGCATCACGCCAACAGGCGTTGCCGCAAAAATGCAGGACGGCACGGAAACAAATGTCGGCCGCATCGGCATTACCCGTTTTACAGAAACGCGGGAAGTCGGTTTTGCAGCGGCAATGGTTCGCGGATTTAACCAGTGCATCAGCATCGGGCAATTGAACATACGCGGTTTCGGGCGCATTCTCAGCGGGAAAGATTCCGCCAAAGAATCGCTGGCAGGACCGCTGGCAATCGCCCAAATGGCCGGCGATATTGCAGATCGTAACATATGGGATTTACTTCCATTTATGGCATATTTGAGCGTTGTGTTGGCATTCATCAATATTTTACCGATACCGGCGCTGGATGGCGGACACCTGATCATCATTCTCATCGAAGGCATCCGTCGCAAACCGCTGCCGCTCAAAGCAAAAATCATGGTTCAACAGGTCGGGATGGCCATCTTGCTCACGTTCATTGTATTTGTTTTCTACAACGACATCGCACGCTGGATCGCCAGTTAATTTAAGGAGAAACACTTGCCGGAGACAGTTAAGTCTATCATTCTGGGAATCGTTCAGGGATTATCCGAGTTTTTGCCTATTAGCAGTTCAGGACATCTGGTGTTATTTGAAGCCATGCTGGATCATCAACAGGCGGGTATCGCATTTGAAATTTTTGTGCATTTTGGCACGCTGGCGGCCGTCTTCGCCGTGTATTACAAAGATATTTTCGGAATGCTGCGCTATTTGCCCGGCATCCCCAAATTTCTGATGAACGGTATGCGCATCACCAATGAACAAGACCGCTACTGTGCGTTAACTTTTTACATTATCGTTGCAACCATTCCTGCGGTAATTGTCGGGCTGTTTTTCAAAGACACCATCGAGTCACTATTCGACAGCACAACGCTGGTGCTCGGTGCGTTGCTGTTTACAGGTGCAGTAATGTGGAGCTCTCGTTACACTCAGGAAGACAGCAAATTTTTTAACCTCGCAACAGCAATTTTGATCGGTTGCGCACAGGCATTTGCTATCATTCCCGGTATTTCCCGTTCCGGCAGCACGATTGTGATGGCATTGTGGCTGGGCGTAAAACGCGAAACCGCCGCACGGTTTTCATTTCTGCTGTCCATTCCGGTTATTTTGGGTGCGACAATTTTGCAGGTAAAAGATTTTATGGAAGCTCCCCCGCCTTCTGATCAAATGATGAATATTGCATTCGCAACCATCGCTGCGGCGATATCGGGCTATTTTGCCATCATTTTACTGCTGGATATTATCCGCAAACAAAAGCTCGAGTGGTTCGGTGTTTACTGCGTTACCGTCGCGCTTATCGGAATCGTGTATGTGAATTTCTTCTAAGCTTTAGATTTTATTACTATTTAAATTCGATTATTAAGAGCGGTGCCGGTCATCGCTCTTTTTGTTTTTGGGAAGAAATCAAACCGCCGGAATTCCGGACACAAAATTTTTCCCGCCGCAACCCTTCCGCAAATCATTTATTTTTGGTAACTTTAGCAGCTTTTTACAGATTTGGTTTTCTAAATCCGGGAAACATATTCACCCAAAACAACTGGTAATATGGAAAAATTAGAACAATTTTCAAGTCGATGGGCTTTACTTTTAGCAACGATGGGAATGGCAATTGGCGCCGGAAATATCTGGCGTTTTCCGCGACTTGCCGGACAATATGGCGGCGCGTTTCTGATTCCCTGGGCAATTTTTCTGATTTTGTGGTCGATCCCGTTGCTGATGGTAGAATTTTCACTCGGTAAGGAAACCCGCAAAGGTCCCATTGGCGCGTTCGCTAATTTTCTCGGAAAAAAATATGCCTGGATGGGTGCTTTTATTGTCATTTGCACAATGATGATTATGTTTTATTACTCCGTCGTAACCGGATGGGCGTTGCATTATTTTGTCGCTGCAGCCACAGGCATGCTAACCGGTGCGGATCACAACGCTTATTGGAATACCTTCACCGGCGCAAGCTTGCAACCGGTATATTATCATTTGATAGCGTTGAGTATCACATCGCTGATAATTTATCAGGGTGTTGTGAACGGCATCGAACGAGCAAACCGGATTTTGCTGCCATCGCTGCTGGTATTGCTGGTTATTGGGGTCATCCGTTCGCTCACGCTGCCTAATGCGACAGCCGGATTGAACTATCTGTTTGGATTTCACGGTGCATCGCTGAGCGATCCGGCAATGTGGCTGGAGGCGCTTTCGCAATCCGCCTGGTCAACGGGCGCAGGTTGGGGATTGGTGCTTTCCTATTCTGTTTACATGCGCGATCGCGACGATGTTACGCTCAATGCATTCATCACCGGATTTGGCAATAATTCGGCATCGCTGCTGGCTGCTTTGGCAATCATCCCGGCAATTTTTTCGCTCTCCGGCTCGCCCGATGCCGCAATAGAATCGTTGAAAGCCGGTAATCAGGGACTTACATTTATCGTTATTCCACAACTGTTTGAACAACTTCCCGGTGCCCAATTGCTCACCGCGTTTTTCTTTCTGGCGCTGTTTTTTGCAGCAATCAGCTCGCTCATCGCCATGTTCGAGCTTTCCACCCGGATGTTTATGGATTTCGGCATGAGCCGCAAAAAAGCGCTGCCGCTGGTCAGTGCACTCACAGCTGTTGTCGGTTTGCCATCCGCTTTTTCGCTGGATGTCTTCAACAATCAGGATTGGGTTTGGGGGCTTGGCTTGATCATCAGCGGCGGATTTTTCACTTTTGCTGTGCTAAAATCCGGCGTTACAAATTTCCGTAACAAATATTTACTCACTGCCCATAATGATATTCACGTTGGCAATTGGTACGATTGGGTAATGCGCTACCTCATCCCCATCGAAGCAGTTGTATTGTTGGTGTGGTGGTTTTACCGGGAGTGGGTTGGCGATGACTGGTACAACCCGTTCAACGTTTACAGCTTTGGCACATGCCTTGCTCAATGGGGAATTCTAATTATTTTGATGGTTTTGATGAACAACAAGCTCAACCAATGGTTGACAAATCGAGGATAACATGCTGGAATTAACAACTATTATTTTCATGACACTTATTCTCGGATCAATTTGGGGCGGTTTTATTTATTTACTAAACCGCGCTTATCGAAAAGAGAATCGTTAAAAAGCCTCATTTTTCTCACCAACTTTGCCGCTTTTACGCCCATCGCTCAAAAGAAATTCATTTTTTTTTGAGTAGAACTATTTTTTTTGTAATGAAATCAAAATTCATTCGTCTAACTATAGGGAAAGTGGAATTTTAAAAAACGGATTTTCGCCTTCCCGCGAAAGTTAACACAAACTAAACGTAGCAATACGGAACGATGGCAAATAACGGAACATTATATTACCGCCAGGCTGTAACGGAACTCAACAAAAAAACGGTTCACCCGGCATATTTTATTCATGGGGAGGAAGGTTTTTTAATTGACGATCTGGTAGAGCGCATCACCAAAGCTTTTGTCGGGAAACCGCAAAAGGAAATGAATCTGTTTGTGCGTTACGCGCCGGATGCAACATTGGATGATCTGATTTCGCTAACTGCAGGCGGCGGATTATTTTCCGATCGTAAATTGATTGTTTACAAAGATTTCCAGCAGCTGAGAAATGCAAAAACAGATAGTCTGCAACGCTACCTCGAACGACCGGACAGCAATATTTGCCTGATTATTATCGCACGGGTGGATAGTGTGAATCAAGCCAAATACAAACCGCTTCAGGAGATGATGGTTTCTATTCCGGCGCTGCCGCTTCGCGAAAACGAATTGCTCGAATTCATCGAAAAGGAATTTCAGAAATACGACAAATCCATTACACCGGAAGCAGTGCAAACACTCGTTTATTTGGTTGGCGATAAAATTCACGATTTGAAAGCAGAAATTGCGCAGGTGGTTAACGGAACACCGGAAAAAACAGTGCTCGACGAAGCGGATGTGGAAGCAATTGTTGGCGTTTACGGCACACAAAATGTGTTCGAATTAACCCGTGCAATCGCCCAGCGGAAACTTGAAGAAGCGCTGTTTATCCTCCACAATTTGCTGGAAAAAGGCGAAAGCCCGGTGGGAATATTATTCATGTTGTTGCGACACGTCACCATATTATGGAAGATACGTGGTTATTATCAAAGTGGTGAACGCAACGAGCGAGCCATTCAGGGCGGCCTGAAAATTTACCCGAAACACTTCGCCCAGTATGCCCGCGAAACGGCGGCCTGGAGTGGCGGGCAATTACTCGAAGCCATGCGGTTACTAAAGGACTGCGACCGCATGTTGAAATCCAGCCAACTATCCCCGGAGATCGCAATGGATCGCCTGGTTTTCCAGTTGGTTGCTTTAAAATAATTCAATATATTTGGGAACTTCGAATATGGTCAATGGTAAAACACAAGTCGATTACATGAGTGGAAAGTCTGAAATAAAAAAAGTAACTGATGAAACCCTGATCGCAAGATTTCAGCAGGGTGATGTTCAGGCATTCGACGTCTTGGTTCGGCGCTATAAAGATCAACTGCTCAACTATGTTTTCCGGTTTGTCGGTAACCGAACCGATGCGGAAGACATTGTTCAGGAAACCTTTTTACGGGTTTTCAAAAACAAGCATTACTACAAAGAGATCGCCAAATTTTCGACCTGGGTTTACACCATCGCAGGAAATTTGGCGAAGACGGAACTTCGCCGGCGCAAACGGCGAAAAATATTTAGCGTGAGCAATTTTGTAAATGATGAGCGCGATTACGACATCCCGGATACTGCCCGCAACCCGGAACAACGGGTGGACGGCAGCATCAAAGACGATTATATCCAAAGCGCTATCGAGAAGCTACCGTCCAAATTCAAAGAAGTGATTCTTTTGAGAGATGTGCAGGGATTTGCATATGAGGAAATTAGCCAAATACTGAGCATTCCATTGGGAACGGTGAAATCGCGCGTTAACCGGGGTCGATTAAAACTGCAAGAAGATTTGAAATTTTTACTGGAGAGTGAACCTAAAGATGGCTAAAAAAGCACGGTGAGGACGGCCTATGATGAATAGCGACAATTTGCAGGAATATTTTTCGGATTATATCGACGGAGATTTACCGCCACAACAACAATTGGCTTTAGAGGAAAAACTCAGAGAAAATCCGGAAGTTTGGGCAACTGTAGAGCGGATGCGAATCATCCGGGAAGAGATGCGTAAACTGCCCCCCATTAGCGCATCACCTGATTTTGAAAACAGGTTACATCAAAGAATTCAGGGAGTGGCAACCCGCCCTTTATCAGATTCCCCCCTCGCTAACATTATTAGTTGGCGAAACGCAGCAGCGGTAGCTGCAACGGTTCTGGTCGTATCTCTGTCATCGATGTTTATGTGGCAGGGCAGCGAGGGGGATTCTTCCGCGAAACAATTACCGCAGACCACCAATTCATCCACGTTTAATTCGGGGCAGGCTGCTCAGCAAAAGCCACTTCAGTCTGAACAACAACTGACTCCCTCGAAAGAAGCGACAATTGCCAAAGCGAAACAAGATTCCATCAACGCCAAACGCAATCAACAGCTCCAGCAGTTAAAGGACAATATTCAGATTGTTAACGAAAAAGCAGATTAGAAATAGTTTTTAAAACTATTGCGATCTGCTTTTTTTTTGTATATTTGGGAAATTTTGACGATGTTTATCTGCGAACGTTTAAAATTTCCCAAATAATACAGGGACTGTTTAGGTGACCAAAAGCTTCCTCTTAACGATCGTAATTGCAATACTTATAGCAGTGTTGTTGATTGGTTTTCTGCCAAACGACAGTGCTTTTTTTGTGAGCATCAAAATTTTGTTATCGGCGGTGCTGGGTGTTGGGGCTTATGTTTATCTTTTCCGGATTGAGCCGGAAACTGTGGTGGGAATTTTACCTGACGAAGACGAAGAAACAGACACCGGAACCACTCAACAGGACACCACTCCCCTTCCCAAATCATCCGAAAAAAGCGACCCCCGTGGCGTTGAAAATTATTTCGATGATTTTCTGGAAACCCTTTTGCCGCAAATTCAACGCACAACCGTGAGCAAAACGGTTGCGCTGCTGATGGTCAATTTCTACAAAAAGCAATTTTATCTTCGCTCATTTGCATCTGAAACCACAACAAAACCGGACAGCGATATTTTTTTCGGGCTGAGCGAAGGTTTACCGGCACTCATTTTTAAAGAAAAAAAATCGCTGCTGGAAAATAGCCTGCCCGAAAGCGACGGACTTCTCCCCTATCACGATCCCGAAACAAAAGTGCGCTCATTCATCGGCGTTCCGCTCATGTACAACGATTATCTCATCGGCGTGCTCTGCGCCGATTCAGATGTTCAGGGCGCATTCAGCAACGACGATCTCAAAATTCTCGAATCATTCAGCACGTTGATGAGCATTCAACTTGCCTGCAGTAACAAATTGTACGAATACGAAACTGAAAATCGTACCACAAAAATGTTGTATGATTTTACCCGTCAAATTCAGGAAACACAATCACTTAAGGATTTGTGGCAACAGCTCAGTATTGCCTTGAAATCTGTGTTCAAAGCCGATAGCGTTATCATCGCGGAGCGTGCCGGAAAAAGCACGGCAAAAATTACATTTGGTTCGGAAAACAACGGTGTTTATCCGGCTGGCGAAGTATTTCCGAATAACGAAGGTCTGTTGGGCTGGGTGCTTCGCAAAAACGAATGCATCTTGATTGAAGATTTCTCATCGAAAGAAAACTACATTCCGCGAATGAGCCTCAACGAAACGCCGATCACCCAGTTCAAATCGATGTTGGCTGTGCCGGTGGTTTTGGATGGCGATGCCCAAATGGTTGTGTCCATCGAAAGCAAAAAAGCATTCCAATTCGATGAGCAGCACAAAAATATTCTGGAAACAATGGCGTATCAGGTTGCCAATTACCTGGACAAAACCTGGACGATTCGTCAACTGGAGCAGCACAATTTAATTGACCCTGAAAGCGGTTTGGGGAATCATCGCGGGCTATTAAAAGAGCTGGAAAAAGAGATCGATCGCGCGAAATCGTTCGACAAAATATTCTGTTTGCAATTGCTAAAAATTTCAACCGCGAAAGCGGATCTCGCCCCGCAAATTTACGATCGTTTGGTACGCGAAGTGCTGGCTTTTACCATTCCATTGTTTGGAAAAAACACCTATCTTTTTAAAATGAACGACTCGGAATTTGCCCTGTTGTGGCCGGAGCAGGTGTTGCGTGAAGTATTCTCGCAATTCCAGGAAATCTATCGCAAAATTGCCCAAAAACGCCCGTGGGTCGACGGACATGTTGAAAAAGTTTACGTCAATTGCGGCGTTGTTGAATACCCGCAAATGGGGCAATCGGTGAATGAATTGATCGAAAACGCCCGAAAAGCCCTGCGAAAAGCTGAGCAGCGCGGCCCAAATACGATGGAAATTTTCGAAGACCCGCAAAATGGTCGTGGTAAAGAAACCACTTAATTTTTGCAAATCAGGGCAGGAATTCTGCCCAAAACCAACCTGCCAAACAGTTGTTAACATTCCGGTTATGTCCAAGATAATCAACACTGCATCAAATATTGACCGCTGCAAAACCTGGGGAGATAACATGCGCACCTTACGTTGCTTACCAATCATTTTACTATTTTGGGCAACACTTTTTGCTCAGGAATCTTTGTTACAATCCGGACCGATGGTCGGATATTCGGAAATGCGCGAAGTGCTGTTGTGGGCGCAAACCAATCAACCGGCGAAAATTTCGTTCCGGTATTGGGAAGCGGGTAAACGCAATTCAGCCAAAATTTCTGACGAAGTAAACACCAAAAAATCAGATGCTTATACGGCTAAAATTCCTATCGGACTATTGGAACCTGGATTGGTTTACGAATACGAATTGCTGATCAACGGAAAAGTGGTAAAGCGCCCCTACCCGCTCAAATTCCAGACCCAAAAATTATGGCAATGGCGGGAAGATCCGCCGGCGGTCAAATTTGTAATCGGCAGTTGCGCGTATGTGAACGAACCCGTTTACGATCGCCCCGGCACGCCGTATGGCGCGAATTACGAAATTTTCACGGCGATTCACCAAAAACAACCGGAATTTATGATTTGGATGGGCGACAACACCTATCTCCGCGAAGCGGACTGGTTCAGCCGCAGCGGCATTTTGCATCGCTACACCCACACCCGTTCGCTGCCGGAATTGCAGCCGTTGTGGGGTTCCACCCATCATTTCGCTATTTGGGACGATCACGATTACGGCCCGAACAATAGCGATCGCAGCTTCCGCGAAAAAGCAACCACGCTGGAAACCTTCAAATTATTTTGGGGAAATCCATCTTTCGGGCTGGAAAGTTCACCGGGCGTGACAACAATGTTTCAGTGGGCGGATCTCGATTTTTTTATGCTGGATAATCGTTCCAACCGCAGCCCGGAATACCGCACCACCGGCGAACGAACCATCCTTGGCGATGCCCAAATCGAATGGTTGATCGACGCGCTGAAGGGCAGTTTTGCGCCGTTCAAATTTGTGGTGGTTGGCGGACAATTTTTGAACAGCTTCGATCGTTACGAAACCTTCAGCACATTACCGGCTGAGCGCGAGCGGATACTCAACGCAATTGCGCAGGAACGCATTCCCGGCGTATTTTTTCTGGATGGCGACCGGCACCACACCGAACTGTCCAAACTGGAACGCTATCGCGATTACCCGATTTACGATTTAACCGTTTCGCCGCTGACCGCCGGACCAAACCCGCGCGCTGCCAACGAAGCCAATCGCTATCGCGAAGACGGCACATTTTACGGCGACCGCAATTTTGCAGTGCTGGAAGTGAACGGACCACGCCGGGAACGTGTTCTGAAAATAACCATTTTTGACACAGCCGGAAACGAAGTATGGAATCGCAGCATCGAAGCTAAAGATTTACAATAGGTTACAAAAATCGGCCGGGTGAATGAATGAAAACATTCTGGATTGCGCTGCTCATTTTGGTTTTGGTTGGACACGTTATTTGGTTCATCATCTACGCCATCCGCGTGCTGAAAAACGATGATGTGCAGATCCACATACCGGAAAAATCGGACAGAGATGATCGCCAACCGAAAAATTGATGAACACATTGAATTCGTCATCGCAACGGCAACCCTTTGCGATGGCGAATAATTATTCTGCAGACAAATTTTAAACCCCCATTTAAATTAACCGAAACCACAAAATTTCATTTATCACAATTTTTTACAGAATTGTGAGCGGCGGATTTTCTCATTTCCCGGTAGATATGCCCCCCATTTTATGCGATATTTCGGAGATTTTCGCAAAGGTTGAAACAATTACAGGTTTGGTGATAATAATGATAAATCATGAAATAATAAGAGGATCATTGAATGAAACATATTTGGCAAACTGCGTTGATTGTGGTTTTAGTGCTTTCGGGATTTCTGTTCAACGTGCAATCGCAGGGCAAAAAAATGGCTGAAAAAGAATATTTGCGATTGTGGGAACAGGTTGACCAACACAGCGGAAAAGGATTGCCAAAATCGGCGCTGGAAGTGGTGGATTCGATTTACACCATCGCCAAAACCGAAAATAACGCGGCGCAACTCGTGAAAGCCTTGCTGAAACGAACCGAATTGCGCGGCCAATTTGAAGAAATGACCCTCGAAAAAAGCATTGCGGAACTGGAAAAAGAAGCGGCGGAAAGCCGTTTTCCGGTGACGCCGGTGCTGCATTCCGTGATCGCGGAAATGTATTGGAGCTATTACCAGCAAAATCGCTGGCAAATTCACGAACGTACCGCAGTGAGCGGCGACGCGGGTGACGATATCGCCGTTTGGGACGGCGCCAAATTTGTCGAAAAAACCGTGGCGCTGTATCGCGAATCGCTGAAAAATGCGGCACAGCTCAAACAAACACCGCTGGATATTTACGATCCGGTGATCACAAGAGCGGACGGTTCGCGGCGCTTTCGCCCGACGCTGTATGATTTTTTAGCCCACCGCGCACTCGATTTTTTAATGAACGACGAGCCGGGAATCACCCGTCCGGCGGTGCAGTTTCGCCTGAGCGATTCCCAGATTTTCGCACCCGCAGAACAGTTTTCCGCAGTTAATTTTGAAACAGAAGACACACTATCGTTCAAATTTCAGGCGTTAAAAATTCTGCAGGATTTGATCGATTTTCATTTGAAAGACAGCGATCCCGAAGCGTTGATTGATGTCGATTTAAAACGGCTCAACTTCGCCCGTCAAAACGGCGTGATGCCGGAAAAAGAAAAACTGTATCTCGCTGCATTGGAAAAATTGGCGCAACATTATCGCAGCAACGCCGCAGCGACGCGCGTATCTTTCGCAATTGCGCAATTTTATTTCGAGCGCAGCGAAAATTATCAGCGACTGCAACCGGCAGAAGGCTTGAACGCAGACTATAAAAATGATCGCAAAACGGCCATCGACATTTGCGAATCTGCCAACAATCGTCACCCGAAATCCGAAGGCGCAGCCAACTGCCGCCAGTTGATTACCCAAATCCAGCGGAAAAATCTGACGCTGAATATCGAGGATGTTAACCTGCCGGACGCACCGTTTCGCGGGCTGGTGACCTACCAAAACGTTGCCAAAGTGTATCTCGAAATCGTTTCCATTTCCCCGGAACAATTGCGCGCCGAACGGCTGAACAGCCGCCGCAATCTCGATCAGTGGATCGAATATTATCGCGGTTTGCCGAGTGTCGCCAAATTTTCCGTCGATCTGCCGGATGACGGCGATTATCACACCCACGCCACAGAAATCAAATTTCCGGAACTGCCGAACGGGCATTATGTGGTGCTGGTCGGTTCCGCAGAGGATTTTAACCGTTCCGAAGATGCAGCGGCATACAATGTATTGTGGATTTCCCGCATCGGATATGTGCAAAAGACCAGCGCCGATCGCCTCGAAACCGGCGTTTTTGTGATGGATCGCGACAGCGGCAAACCGCTGGAAGGCGCGACCGTGCAAACCTGGTTTTCCGAATACGATCCGCAACAGCGTAAAAATACCGAGCAACAGGGCAAAAAATATATCACCGATAAAAACGGCTATTTCAGCATCGAGAGTGGCGACGGTTATCGCCGCAGCAGTTTCCGGCTGGATATCAGCTACAAAAATGACCGGCTGTTCCTCGATGACATGGTGAACGCCTACACCCATCGCGGCATCGATCGCGATATTCCGCGTGAGCGAACCTTCTTTTTCACCGATCGCGCAATTTATCGCCCCGGACAAACGGTTTATTTTAAAGGACTTATGCTCAGCAGCAATGGCGATAAAAACGATATCATCACCAAACGAAATACCACGGTTGAGCTGTTTGATGTTAACGGGCAAAAAGTGTCCGGACTGACATTGCAGAGCAACGAATACGGCACATTCAACGGCGTTTTTGTGCTGCCCTCCGCCGGACTGACCGGACAAATGACCATCCGCAACGAAAACGGGAACACCGGTTTTTCGGTTGAAGAATACAAACGTCCCCGTTTTGAAGTGGCATTTGATCCGGCAAAAGGCAGCTTCAAACTCGGCGAAACCGTGACGGTCACCGGAAAAGCGGAAGCCTACGCGGGCGCGAGCATCGATAACGCGGATGTTCAATATCGCGTCGTGCGGCAGGTGAGCTTCCCGTATTGGTGGGATTTTTGGCGATTTGCCCCGTCATTTGGCAGCGATGTGGAAGTTGCCAACGGCACCGGCAGCACCGAACCGGATGGCACATTTCGCATCGAATTTACCGCGGTGGATGACCCGACGATTCCCGCAGAACGCAAAGCCGTGTTCACTTATCGCGTTTACGCAGATGTGACCGACGCCGGCGGCGAAACCCGCAGCGCGGAAACCACAGTGCGGGTCGGGCAGGTTGCGTTGAGCGTTTCGCTGGATTTGCCGGAAAATATTCAGCGTGAAAAAGCACCGCAACTGGCGATTGACACCAAAAATCTGAACGGCGAATTTGAACCGGCCAGCGGCGAGATTGTCATTTATCCGCTGGAAAATCCCGGGCGCATTTTACGCGACCGGATGTGGCAGCAGCCCGATAAATTTATGCTCAGCGAATCGCAATACATCGCCGATTTTCCGCACGATGTGTATTCGAATGAGGATGATTTTCACAACTGGAAACGCGGCGAAGCCATCGCGCGGATACCGTTCGACACAAAAAACGAGAAAAATTATGCACTCACCAACATCGAAAAATGGGCACAGGGCAAATACAACGCAGAGCTGGTCACCACCGATAAATTCGGCACGGAAATCAAGTTAAATCAATTCTTTACGGTGTATTCGCTGGACGACAAAATCGTGCCGGAAAACGCGTTGTTCTGGCTCTCGCCGGAAAAAGACAGCGGCGAACCGAACGAAGTCGCCCGGATTTTTTGGGGCTCCGCCGCACCGGATATTCATGCGCATATCGAAATTTATCGCAAAAATGTCATCGACGAAACGCGGCGCATTCGCACCGGAAAAGACAAAAACGCGCTGCTGCTGCCGATTTTCGAGAAAGATCGCGGCGGCTTCAGCTATTCCATTTTTTATGTGAAATACGGTCGCGTGCACACCCATGCGGGCATCATTCGCGTGCCGTGGACCAATAAAGAATTGCAAATCACCTACGAAACCTTCCGCGACAAGCTCAAACCCGGCGCAGCCGAAGAATGGCGGCTGAAAATCACCGGACCGAAAGGCGAAAAAGTAGCTGCCGAATTGCTCGCGGCGATGTATGACGCATCGCTGGACGCATTTCGTCCGCACCAATGGAATTTCAATATTTACAATACATTGGGTTCGCCGCAACAAAGCTTTTTCAATTCCGGTCAAGCTTTCGGGCAAAGCGCGTTGAGCGCCTCCGGAAATGGCTGGAACACCGGCATAAATTTCAGCTTTCCGCAATACGACCGGCTGAACTGGCATGTGCCCTATTTTGGCAGACACATGGTTTATATGCAACGATCGATGGGCGCCGGCAGAAATGAGTCCGTTGCAGAAATAGCGATGGATAGCGAAGCTCCGGCAACAGCCATGAAAGCCGCGCCGCCGGCCGAAGCGGATATGGTTTACGTTAACGGTGCGGTTCCCGCACCCGAGGGCAGCGCTGCGCAACAGCAACCCGAACCCGATTTCAGCGATGTGCCGGTGCGCACCAATCTCAACGAAACCGCGTTTTTCTACCCGGATTTGAAAACCGACGAAAACGGCGCGGTTATCCTCAGTTTCACGATGCCGGAAGCATTGACTCGCTGGAAATTTATGGGATTTGCCCACACGCCGGAACTGCAATTTGCGCTCACCGAAAAAACCGTACTCACCCAAAAAGAGCTGATGGTGACGCCGAATGCACCGCGTTTTTTCCGCGAAGGCGACAAAATTGTGTTCAGCGGAAAAGTTGCCAATCTCAGCGATGGCGATTTGAGCGGCAGCGCAACCCTGCAACTGTTTGATGCGCTCTCCATGCAGCCGATTGACGCATCATTCGGCAACGCAGATAACGTAATTCCGTTCAGCGCCAAAACCGGACAAAGCGCGCCGCTGCAATGGTCGCTGAGCGTGCCGGAAGGCGTTTCCGCGGTCACTTACCGGATGATCGCCAAAACCGATAAATTTTCCGATGGCGAGGAAAACACGCTGCCGGTGCTCACCAACCGCATGTTGGTGACGGAATCGTTGCCGCTGCCGATTCGCGGGAAACAATCGAAAACATTTACGCTGGATAAATTGCTCAACTCCGGTAAATCCAACACCTTACGTCACGAACGCGTGACGCTGGAATTTACCTCGAATCCGGCATGGTATGCGGTTCAGGCGCTCCCCTACCTCATGGAATTTCCGTATGAATGCGCCGAACAAATTTTCAGCCGCTATTATGCGAACAGCATCGCGGCGCATATCGCCAACAGCAACCCGAAAATCAAACGGGTGTTCGATACCTGGCGAAACAGCCAACCGGAGGCACTGCTGTCCAATCTGGAAAAAAATCAGGAATTGAAATCGCTGATGCTCGAAGAAACACCGTGGGTGATGGACGCGCAAAACGAGGGCGAACGCAAAAAGCGCATCGCGCTGCTGTTCGACCTCAACCGGATGTCGCACGAACTGGAAAACGCGTTGCGCAAATTGCAGCAGATGCAGATGCCAAGTGGCGGCTGGCCGTGGTTTCCGGGGATGCAGGAAAGCCGTTACATCACCGGACACATTGTTGCCGGGATGGGACATTTGCAAAAACTTGGCGTGATCGACAAATCCGGCGATCCGCGAGTGCAACAGATGCTGCAACTCGCCTGCCTCTATCTCGATGAGCAGATGAACGAGGATTATCAAAAATTGATCGAACACAAAGCGGATTTGAGCAAACAGCACATCGGCGGCACGCAGATTCAGTATTTGTATGCCCGCAGCTATTTCCTCGATTTCCCGGTGAATGAGCAGCACCAAACCGCATTTGATTTTTGGCAATCGCAGGCGCGGGAATTCTGGCTGCCGCAAAACAAATATATGCAGGGCATGATTGCGCTGGCGCTGCACCGCATGGACGACGGCAAAACGCCGAATGACATTGTGGCATCGCTGCGGGAACATGCGCTTTCGAATGAGGAATTCGGGATGTATTGGCGCAAAGAATGGGGATTTTATTGGTACGAAGCGCCCATCGAAACGCAGGCGCTGATGATCGAGGTATTCGACGAAATTACGAAAGATACTGATGCCGTTGAAGAAATGCGCGTCTGGTTGCTGAAGCAAAAACAGACCCAGGACTGGAAAACCACCAAAGCCACCGCCGAAGCCTGTTACGCCCTGCTGCTGCGCGGCACAGACTGGCTGGCGGATGATACATTGGTAGAAGTTGTTGTCGGTAATGAGAAAATTGATCCAAAATCCCGGGAAGATGTTGCCGCCGAAGCCGGCACCGGCTATTTCAAAATCGCCTGGCAGGGCGATGCGGTGCAGCCGGAAATGGGTCGCGTAACCGTAAATAAATCCACCGATGGCGTGGCATGGGGCGCACTCTATTGGCAATATTTTGAGCAACTGGACAAGATAACGCCGCACGAAACGCCGCTGAAATTGCAGAAAGCGCTGTTTTTGCAACGCAACACCGCATCCGGTCCGGAACTGGTGCAAATCGATAAAAATTCAGCACTCAAGCCAGGTGATTTGCTAAAAGTACGCATCGAGTTGCGGGTGGATCGCGATCTGGAATATGTGCACATGAAAGACATGCGCGCCGCCGGATTTGAGCCGCTGAACGTTATTTCTTCAACCAAATTTCAGGGCGGGCTGGCATATTACGAATCGACAAAAGATGCGGCTACCCACTTCTTTTTCGATTATCTGCCGAAAGGCACGTATGTGTTTGAATATCCGCTGCGGGTGTTCAACGCGGGTGATTTTTCCAACGGCATTACCACGATTCAGTGCATGTATGCGCCGGAATTTACATCACATTCCGAAGGTATCCGCGTAACGGTTGGTGAACGGGATTAACGGGAATTAAATAATTTGTAGAGGAAATTCAATACTGGTTGGCAGCGTAATCGTAGAGGATATTCATGAATCGTTGGATACGTAATCGTAGAGAAAATTCATGAATTTTCTCTACGATTACGCATTGCATCCAAACTCCACGGACCGGCGCCGGCAGCAGAAAAATAGAGCCAAAGAAAACAGTACAATACAGCACCAACACCGCCATTTTCAACCGGCCACAGCGCCTGCGGCTGGTGAAACTGGAAATACGCCACCGCCATTTCGCCGGACAAAATGAAGGCAACCGGGCGCGTAAACAACCCGAGCAGCATCAGCGTTCCGCCGACAAACTCCAGTATTCCGCCGATGCCGGTTTGCGTCAGCAATTCAGCAGTGCTATTATCCGGCGGCATACCCATTGGAATGGCAAATAATTTCATCGTGCCTGCCTGGATAAACATAAACGCTGCAACCACCCGCAACGCACTGTGAAATTGTGGACCCAAATTCGTCCACGTCGAGAATATATTTGAAGAACTCATTGTTGTATCCTTGTTCGGTTGAAACCGAATTATTTTGGTGATTTGTTTTTGGCATTTTCCGCATTTTCGGCAAGCCGTAATTGAACAATTTGTGAAACCACCTTTTCCGGCAGCGGATTATCCGGCGTGAAATGAATAGTAGTACCGGTAGTTTTATAGGGTTGTAATTCCGTTTTGAATCGATCCAAAATATTTTTACTCACTACTATAAATGAGCAATGTTTTGGAAATGCGGCAAAATGGACTAACGCACCCTGATGTTTGTAAGTGGGAATCTTGTAGCTGATGACTTCCTCAGCCATTGGCGCGGCAGATTTTATCATTTGCCGCAACTGTTGTAATACCGTTCGAACCTTTTCGGGTTGCGACAAAATATAATCATCAACGGTTGTTTCTGCTTTATTTGACGACATTCACAGCACCTTTGTAATTTTTGTATTGTTTGTATTATTTCGCCGATTCATCCACTTCGAAAATGCCAAACGTATTGCCTTCCGTATCGATAAAATATCCCTGCCAGCAGGTATTGGGGATGGCAAATTTGGGTAACGCCACCTGTCCGCCGTTTACCAGAATTTTAGCTGCGATTTTGTCAAAATCGTCCACCTCAACAGAGCAAACAAAAGCGTTGGTGCCGCATTCCGGCGGCGGGGTATTTGCCGGGCGTTTAAGTAATCCGCCGCGTGAGCCACCAGTGGTTATTCGATAATATTCCACCGGCAAACCCGGTGCTGCAACAAATTGCCAGCCGAAAACCGCGCTGTAAAAATCACATGCGCGCTTCGGTTCATCGGCTTGAATTTCAAAATAAATATGTCCGGCTGACGGTTTATTGCTGCGCATACGCTGCCCTTAATTCGCTAATTTCAATTTTCTTCATTTTCAGCATAGCATCCATTACGCGTTGTGCTTTTTGGGGATCAGGATCGTTCAGCAACTTGCCCAATTCCGACGGAATAATTTGCCAGGTCAACCCGAATTTATCGGTTAACCAGCCGCATTGCATTATTTCACCGCCATCGGAGAGCTTTCCCCACAATTCATTTACTTCTTCCTGTGACTTGCAATCGACAAAAAGAGAGATAGCCGGATTCATTTTAAAATGTGGCCCGCCATTCAACACCATTAACTGTTGCCCTTCAATCTCGATGGTTGCGGTAAATAATTTTCCATTATCGCCTGTCCGTTTGGTGTTTAGAATTTTGGCATTTTTAAACACAGATGTATAAAATTGTATCGCCGCTTCGGCATTGTCATCGAACCACAAAAACGGGGTTATTTTTTGCATGTATCCGCCAGTTTCGTTTGTTTTTAGCTTTATTTTGAATTATCAATTTCAAAAAATGCCGTTTTTGTTTGGCGAATCTTTTAGCACTTCCTGCGATGCTTCCCAGGCTTCGATGATTTTATCGCCATCAAAACGAAAAATGTGGATTACCGACCATTGCGAATCCGGAGCGAGCATCACTTTTCCGTGAACAGCAACGAAATCGCCATCTTCGAGCGTGCGCAGCGATTCATAGGATTTGTCGGGAAATTGTTCAGCATTTTCCGCCATCGCCGTTTTCAGCGTTTCCCGGTTGCCCGCGAAATAGGCGTTGTGATGGATAAAATCGGGATGCACATAGTTATCATACGCCTCCTCAACCTTTCCGGCGGAAGCGAGTTTGAGGAAAATTTCTGCGATTTCTTTTTTGCTCATTTTATGCCCCTTTTGTTGCGAGTGCTTCACTCAAACCAACCCATCAGCCGCGAAAAATCACGGCTGATGTTGTCGGGATATTTCTTTACCGGGATGCACGCCGCTGTTTGCTTTCTTCGATCATGGCGGATAAATCGGCGCCGGGGCGTATTTCCCAAGTGCTGCCAAAACGAATGCTGGGATGCTTCGACATCAGCCGGATAGCATGGTTGAGATCGGTCGCCTCGAGCATCATGATGCCGCCTAAATGTTCCTTAGTTTCCGCAAACGGGCCGTCGGTGATGATTACCTTTCCGTTTCCCCAGCGCAGGGTGGTTGCATTTTCCACGCTTTGCAGCGCTTCGCCGCCAATGTTATGACCGCTCCGGATCAGCTCCTCATCGTAAGTAAAGCATTCATCCATGAATGTGTGTCGTTCGCTTTCGCTCATCGATTCAAATTTTTTCTCGTCCATATATCCGAGACAAATGTATTTCATGATTTCCTCCGAAGTCAGATGAAATGGATTGTTTCGATTAATTACCGGCTATTGCTTTGCCGTTTTTTCGCGCAGCCGTGCTTCCTGCTCGCGCACTTCCGGCGTGGCATTATCGCCGAAATCATCCATTTCGAACACCGGACGAATTTCGATCAACGCTTCTTCGCCGGGCATCGGTTCGGGGCAACGTTTGACCCACTCAATCGCTTCATCCATAGATTTCACTTTCCAGAGCCAGAATCCGGCGATCAGTTCTTTGGTTTCTGCAAACGGGCCGTCGACCACGCTTTTTTTGCCGCCGGACATGATAACGCGTTTGCCATTAACGCTCGGGTGGAGCCCTTCTCCGGCGAGCATAATGCCCGCGTCAACCAGTTCCTCATTGTATTTCATCATATCGGTGAGCAAATTTTCGCTCGGCATAATGCCCGCTTCCGAATTTTTCGTTGCTTTGATGATGACCATTACTCGCATGGTAACTTCTCCTTTATATTGGGTTTATGATTGGCGCCGGACACTATTTTTTTGTAACGCCCGGCACCCTTTACACTATTTAGTCGAATCACAAACCCCGAATTCGACATTGATTTGATTTTTTTTATTTACCGCAGAGAACGCAAAGATCGCAGAGGAAAAAAGAGTGACTATCTACTTTCACAGATGACGCTGTCCGCATCGTGATCCTGCGGTGAATATTGACAGCGTTATTGCAATTCGGACAGCCGTTTTTCCAGAAACCGGCGCTCCGGTTCCTGCCGGGTGAGCGATAATGCGCGGTTATATGCAGCGATAGCCTCGGCTGTTTTCCCGGAACGGCGGCATAAATCCGCCCGCGCAGCATGTGCCAGATGATAATCCGTCAGCTCGCCGCGTTCCAGAATAGCATCGATCAACGCAAGACCCGCCGCCGGATTATCGCGCATCGCCACGGCAACGGCGCGGTTCAACTCGATGACGGGCGAAGGTTCGATTCGCAGCAGCACATCGTACAGCGACACAATTTGTTGCCAGTTGGTTGTTGCGACAGCCGACGCCCGGGCATGCACCGCCGATATCGCCGCCTGCACCGAATAAACACCCAAACGTCCCGTAGTTAACACCTGTTCAACCAGTGCAATACCTTCGGCGATATGTTCCCGGTTCCAAAGTGAGCGATCCTGGTCTTCCAGCAAAATAATATCGCCGTTTGCGGTTGTGCGCGCCGCCCGCCGCGATTCATGCAGCAGCATCAACGCCAAAAGCCCGGACACTTCCGGGTCCGGCAACAGCGTTTTCAGCAATCGTCCCAAACGAATTGCCTCGCCGGATAAATCTGCTCGCGTGTGCTGTTCACCCGACGATGCGGCATATCCTTCGTTAAACAGCAGATAAATAACGTTGAGAACCGTTTGTAATCGCTCCGGCAATTCGTCAGGCTCGGGCACCTGGTAGGGAATGCGGGCTTCGCGGATTTTTGCTTTTGCCCGCACAATGCGCTGGGCAATCGTCGAAGAGGAAATCAGAAAGGCATGCGCAATTTCCTCCGTCGTGAGACCGCAAACTTCGCGCAGCGTAAGCGCCAACTGCGCTTCCCGGGAAAGCGCCGGATGGCAGCAGGTGAAAATCAGCCGCAGCCGGTCATCGGCAACGGCGTGATCATCCGGTTCCGCGCTATCCGCATTTTCGGCATCATAACGTTCGAGAAAATCTGCCTCCAACGTATCGAAACGGGCATTTCGGCGCAGATTATCGATAGCCTTAAATCGCCCGGTCGAAACCAGCCACGCTACCGGATTGCCGGGTATTCCTTCTTCCGGCCATTTTTCGAGCGCAACCCGGAAGGCTTCATGCAGCGCATCTTCCGCAATATCAAAACTTCCCAACAGGCGAATAAGCGTGGCAAGCACCCGGCGCGATTCCGATCGGTAGATCGCATCTATTTGCCGGTGGATATCTTCCGGGTTGTGGTTGTTCATAAACGATCCCGGAATGGCGTCATCTGTTTCGGTTTTATCCGGATCAACTATTTTTCCGCCAGTTTTTTGAGTTCTTCCAGCGCTTTTGGCCAGATATCCCCGAACATTTCGGCATGCTCTTCGGCTGTATCGAGTTCTACAAACACGTTGGTTGTACCGTTCGATTCGGTAAATGTATAATTTTCCAGCGCACCGGCCCACGCCTTCACCGCTTCGCTGGATGTATCTTCTTTCCCGTCCTGCACAAAGCCAATATGCTCGATAGAGACATAGGCATATTGCCGGTTTTCTTTAATCCGGCTGACCATTCCCGCTACATTTCCGGATGTATCCGGGGCGACGAAAAGAATTTTACTGCCTGTATTCCAATTCCCGAGGTAATGGGAACCGGGCATAAAAACATCCGCCCAAACCCGGTAGGTATCCTGGTTCAGCATGGTGTTCCAGACTTTTTCCTTCGGGGCATTTATATCGATTGAAAACTGCAGTCTTTTCATGTTGATTGATCCTTTGTTTTACAAACATTCATTTGGGTATTTGTGATACTATGATTCTGTATAATTTGGTAATGATAAATTTTGTCTATTTCTTTGTAAAATCTGTGGTCATTCGTGAAAATTATTGGCAAAAAGAGAGTCTGCAACAGTATGGAAGGCCGGAAACTCATTCTCATATTGCAGCAAGCAAAACAAATGACAAATGATCGCAATTCGAATCCCGGAAACCAAATTTATCCATCCCCTTTAACCCTTTATCCTTCACCCTTTATTCTTAATCCTTCACTTCGGCATTTTACTGAAATCCATATGCAGCATATTCCAGCGGTGATCGTCCGGGTCTGTAAAGCCGAAACCATACATCCAGCCCTGGCTTTCCGCCGGTCCGCCAAAAACCGTGCCGCCGGCCTGTTTCACCCGAACAGCCATTTCATCCACTTCGTTCCGGCTTTCGGCATCAAAAGAGAACAGCACTTCGGTGCCGCGTTTGGTATCCGCCGGATCGTTTTGGGCGATCCCTTTAAAAACGGATTCCTGAAACAGCATAACAACGACGTTTTTTTCGCCAACCATTACACTTGCGCTTTGCTCACTGTCCGGAAAATTGGCATTTGCAGAAAACCCGATATCGGTAAAAAAACGCTTCGACTTTTGGACGTCTTTCACGGGCAGATTGATCCAGATTTCTTTTATCATGATTGTTTTCCTGTTTTGTTTGTTTGTTTGATGTATATAAAATTCATGAATC